>JAXHSZ010000244.1:0-23443 GCA_034190725.1 Thermodesulfobacteriota bacterium | reverse complement strand
TGTAATCATATCCAGTGATGATTGGAAGGAGACTATGCTGTTCAGGAGATTATTTCTATTCATCAAAGATATGTCTTTCCACATTATGGGGTGACTGGCGGCAATACGTGTGAAGTCCTTAAGACCTCCGGCTGAGTAAGTTAGTTTCGCTTCAGAGTCATTCAATCTCACAATACCATTGATTAAGGCGAATGCAATGATATGAGGCAGATGGCTCACTGCAGCAAAGGTTTTATCATGATGTTCCACGTCCATCAAGATCACCTGACATCCCACCTGCTCCCACATGACTTTTACCTTGTCCAGAGCATTCCCATTTGTAGAAGAAGAGGGCGTAAGTATGCACTTATGACCCACAAACAGCGTAGATATGGCTGCATCGATACCTGAGTTTTCTGTACCTGCAATGGGATGCCCCCCGACAAAGTGTATTCCTTTGGGGATGAAGGTCTCCACTCTCTTTACGATTTCTTCTTTTACGCTCCCAACGTCAGTGATGATACATCCATTGTTCAAATGAGGGGCGATTTTCTCTATTGTCTCAACAATCACGCAGGGAGGTGTGGCTACAACAATCAATTCTGAATTGTGGATTCCTTCTTTTAGGTTTGTGGTATAGGTGTCAATGACACCCAATTCCATTCCCCTTTTAAGATTTTTCTCATTCCTGCTTATTCCTGTAACATGCCCGAACAGGCCTTTTTCTTTTGCAGCTTTTGCCAGTGACCCTCCGATGAGACCCGGACCGATGATCGTAGTTTTTGGGAAAAGAGGAGGCACTTTTACAGACTCCTTCCTATTGCACCGGCAATTCCGCGCAGATCTTCTACTAATTTTTTGAATTTATCAGGCTTTAATGATTGGGGTCCATCAGAAAGGGCATCCTGGGGAGAAGGGTGCACCTCGATCATTAATCCATCCGCTCCGGCTGCAATGGCCGCTTTCGACATGGATTCAACAAGGTTCCACTTGCCCACTGCATGGCTGGGATCCACGATTATGGGCAGATGACTCAACTCTTTAATGACCGGAATTGCACTCATATCAAGTGTATTTCGAGTAGCAGTCTCAAATGTCCTGATTCCTCTCTCGCATAATATGACTTGTTTATTCCCCTGGGAGACAACATACTCTGCTGACATTAACAATTCCAGTATGGTGGCACTGAAACCTCTCTTCAATACGATAGGCTTGTCTATACTGCCCACTTCTTTCAGAAGTCGGAAGTTCTGCATGTTTCTTGCGCCGATCTGAATGATGTCAACATATTTATACATTAAATCCAGATCTCTGGGATCCATCAACTCAGTTACAACCTGTAATCCTGTTTTTTCTCTTGCTTCAGAAAGATACTTTAACGCTTCTTCTCCCAATCCCTGAAAACTATAAGGTGAGGTTCTGGGTTTAAATGCACCTCCTCTAATAAAACTTGCATCTGTCTTTTCTATGAATTGGGCCACATCGAGAAGCATCTCTCTGTTCTCAACGGAGCAAGGCCCTGCGATTATTTGTATCTTTTTTCCACCGATCTCGACATTATTCACATTGATGATGGTATTTTCTTTTTTGAAATCTCTGCTGACCAGTTTGAAGGGCTTCAATATGGGGACTGTCTTTTCTACGCCTGGAAGGGCTTCCACCGACTCACTGTGAAGAAAAGCATCTTCTCCTATGGCACCGATGATTGTACGCTCTTTCCCCTTTGAAATATGGGCTTTCAGGCCCAAGTCCTCTATCTTTTTTACGACGTTCTCAAAATCTTCTTCTGAGCAAGTCGGCTTCAATACAACAATCATATCATCTTCCCTTTTTTACTGAGTGCCGATCCATATTTGATAAGACATCTTCTCCCAAATCCATTCACTTCAGAGACAATACTGTTGACTTAAGAATAGTCATACTTCAAATGAAATCCTCCCTCCCCCAGATTGAAGGGATTCAGAAACGAGGAATTTCTGGATGGGTTCTGCCTCCTGTACGAACGAATAATCAATATTACTTGCTCCTGGGATATGAACCCAATATTTTAAGAAAAATGCAATTCTTATCCAATTCCTTAAGGGCCTCTTTCACGTTTTCGTTTGACACATGTCCTTCCATATCCACAAAAAATACATATTCCCAAGCTTTTTTCTTGAGAGGTCTTGATTCGATCTTTGTCAGATTGACACCATTTCTTGCAAAAGGCTCGAGCATCCTATATAAGGCACCCACTTCATCCTTGACCGAGAAGACAATTGATGTCTTATCATAACCACTCTTTTTGGGTTCTTTTTTTCCGATTACCAGAAATCTGGTGAAGTTATTAATATTGTCTTCAATCTTTCTTTTTACTATTCTTAGATCGTAAAGCGTAGCAGCAAATTCGCTGGCAATAGCGGCTACTGAGGGGTCATCAGCTGCATTCTGTGCAGCCACTGCGGTACTTGCCACATCGAGTACAGGGATATTCGGAAGGTTGTTTTCGAGCCAGTTACGACATTGTGCGATTGCATGGGGATGAGAAAAAACCTTTTCTATTTGTTTCATATCGCCCGTTATTGACATCAGATGGTGAGATATTTCCAACAGAATCTCAGCACAGATCTTCAGGTCAGACTCAACAAACATATCAAGGGTATTGTTCACTACGCCTTCCGTCGAGTTTTCGATGGGTACAATGCCAAAATGGACTCTGTCTCGCTCAACTTCATCGAAAATTTCAGCAATATTACTCTTCTTAATATACCTTGCAGAACGGCCAAAATGTTGAATGCTTGCCAAATGGGTAAAAGTAGCTTTGGGACCCAAATATGCTATCCGAATGGTTTGCTCAAGTGAAAGAGAAGCAGAGATTATCTCTCTAAAGACAGGTTTTATGGCCCCATTGGGGAACGGACCTCTGTTTATCTTCATGAGTCTCCCATAAATCTCCAGCTCTCTCTCAGGTGCATAGAAGTCCATTTTGTTCTCTGTTTTGGTTTTTGCGACCTCAATTGCCAATTGAGCTCTTTTGTTTAATAATGCGAGAATCTCTGTGTCGGTTTCGTCTATCTTTTCCCGCAAAGAGTTCAATTGAGATTTTTCACTCACGCCATACCTCTCCTTTCATCAACTTTTATGGAAGACTTCTCTCCTTAAGATTAAGATAAAAAACAAGAGTTCCCGGAGGTGCAGAATCAGTCGGCAAGCAACGGTTCTGTTCAAAACTGTCATATCTCATGTAGTGCCGCTTATCAATAAATGGCTCTTTCTCCAATCTCAGCGTCAGATTCAGATGGAAGGGCACATTGCAATGTGTCTTTCCATACCTATTGTATTTCTCGGCCTACATTGTTGTCTTTCCTGACAGTGCAAAGATCTTTTTTTAGATGAACATTCATTTGAATTTCGTACGAATCTTTACACTCAGTAATTTGGCTTTAAATATCAGTTATTTCACTGAAACCTGACAGTGAAGTCATATAAAAATATCATTTTTATCAAGCCCTGAAGTACAAGAGCAACAGGTTTCATTCATAGCGAAGTCACAAAGCAAATCAATGTAAAATATATAAAATCTGTTCTATAGGGAAATTCACTCAATACACAAATTTCTCTTATAACTTAAATACATGGAAAATGCAAACCTTTTTTCACATACAAAGAAAATGCATCATGGAAAGATCAATCTTTTTGGATTTCTTGTAGTATAGTACGCTTTGTTTAAGTGAAAAACTTCTTGACATTAAATTTATTCCTTATTATAAAAATTATAAACTTTTTAGTGCGATCCGAAACAAGATATTTCTACAATGTCAAGGAGACTAAGAATTTTAATTTTGATATATTCCGGGTAAGGAAGGGCACATTGCAATTTGCCCTTCCATTGAATCTTACGAAGAGATTGGAGAAAGAGTTATTTATTGATAGGCACTCATTCATTAAGAAGGAGCTTTCATGAACAGATCTGATTTGGCGAAACAATTGAGTACCAAGAGTAATGTTACGAAAAAGAAAGCAAATGACGTAGTGAATCTTGTCTTTGACAGTCTGACTGATGCCCTCATAGATGATGATAGAATCGAGATTCGCGGTTTCGGCAGTTTTATGGTCAGGGAGTATGACTCTTATACCGGGAGAAATCCGAGAACCGGGCATAATATCGAAGTTTCACCAAAGAGAATGCCATTCTTTAAGGTAGGCAAAGATCTAAAAGAACGGATAAATAACAAGTAAACAAGAAGCCTGACTTTCTCATTTTCGAGTCTTCTTCCTCTTTGGGCTATGGAAGAATATAAAGAAACTCCTCCCCAAAGAATATCCTTTTAAACAGCTCTGTCAATAAGGTTTTCGTTAAGGGTCTTTTAAGGGATACCACCCAAATCTGTGTTTCTCATCTTCAGGCAATCTTTACACGATCCTCAAACATAAGAACCTCAAAAAGGTTCGAATTTTCTTCCGGTTTTGCTTTTCAAATCAAACAAATATAACCTCGATAGTATTGTTAAAAGTGGATGTCAAAAAATTGTATTGACTGTGTCAAGATTTGGCCATTTTATCTTTTCATCGATTGAAATGGACTCCATTCCATAACCTCCTCATTACTCCAAACCTATAGTATATCAATTCTATAATTTTGGTTACTGGCACGTTTCTTGCTATTGTCTAAGTAGTAAAGAGAGGCAGTCGACTGGGCAAATGATATGAAACCATATGATTTTCAAAAAAAAATGGCAGAATCAAAACATTTTGCTATGTATGAAAGGGGGAATTACACATGCAAAGCAAAGATGAAAAAAGTCCGATTTCAATAATAAAAGAACTTCAGGATATAGAGAGCTTTAAAAGACGGCATTGGGAAGGAAGTTTTAAAGAGTACCTGGAAATCGTACAGCAGAACCCACAAGTAACACGGACCGCTTTTCAGAGGATATATGACATGGTCTTATCCTATGGAACAGAGGAGTATGCTGATAATAAAAAGAAGATAATACGATATAAATTCTTTGAAGATCCTTATTATGACGGTATGGATGCTATCTACGGTCTGGATATATATCTGATGAAACTGGTGGATGTCTTTAAATCTGCTGCTCAGAGGTACGGTACTGAAAAAAGGGTTTTGCTTCTCCACGGGCCCGTTGGAAGTTCCAAAAGCACATTAGTGAGGCTTTTGAAAAAAGGGATGGAAGAGTACTCCAAGACAGAAGAGGGAGCTCTTTATAGCTTTGGCTGGATTCACAACCAAGGAGACACAGAACAATTTGCTCCGTGTCCTATGAATGAGGATCCGCTCCATCTCATTCCTTCAGAATTCAGGACAAAAGTTGTACGCGAGCTAAACAATAGATCAAATAATGGATTCGAAATATCTATTGAAGGAGATCTATGCCCCGCATGTAGACAGACGTATAGAGAGTTGTTGATCCAATACAATGGGGACTGGACAAAGGCTATATCCCATGTGAAGGTAAAGAGGTTGATACTGTCTGAAAAGGACAGAATTGGCATAGGTACTTTCCAGCCTAAGGATGAAAAAAACCAGGATTCCACTGAACTCACTGGTGACATCAATTATCGGAAGATTGCCGAATATGGTTCTGATTCTGACCCCCGGGCGTTCAATTTTGATGGAGAGTTTAACATTGCCAACAGGGGTTTAATAGAATTTATTGAGGTACTCAAGCTCGATGTAGCCTTTCTCTATGACCTATTGGGGGCATCCCAGGAACACAAGATAAAGCCAAAGAAATTTGCTCAGACCGATATCGATGAGGTGATCATCGGACACACCAATGAACCTGAGTATAAGAAGCTACAAAGCAACGAGTTCATGGAGGCATTGAGAGACAGAACGGTGAAGATCGACGTTCCGTATATCACAAAGCTGGGTGCGGAAATCAAAATCTATGAAAAGGATTACAATCCTGAAAAGATTAAGGGAAATCACATCGCACCCCATACCATCGAGATGGCTGCCATGTGGGCAATTTTGACCAGACTGGAGGACCCCAAGAAGGCACAACTGACGCTCCTGCAGAAGCTGAAGCTCTATGATGGGAAATCTTTGCCTGGTTTTACGGAAGACAATGTCAAGGAACTGAGAAAAGAAGCTCAAAAGGAAGGGATGGAAGGAATTTCCCCCAGGTATATTCAAGATAAAATATCAAACGCACTCGTTCGGGATGATGGCAGCGGATGTGTGAATCCATTTATGGTATTAAACGAATTGGATAGTGGTTTAAAGCATCACTCATTAATAAACAGTGAAGATCAAAGAAAGCGATATAAAGAGCTTCTGGAGGTTGTGAAGGAAGAATATGAGAATGTAGCAAAGAAAGAAGTTCAGAGGGCGATATCCGCAGATGATGATGCTTTGAAGAGACTGTGCGGAAATTACATCGACAACATAAAGGCATATACTCAAAAGGAGAAGGTGAAGAATAAATATACAGGACAGGATGAAGAGCCCGACGAGAGACTCATGAGATCTATTGAGGAGAAGATCGATATCCCTGAGACCAGAAAAGATGATTTCAGGCGAGAGATTATGAACTACATTGGAGCATTGGCAATAGAGGGCAAGACCTTTGAATACAGCACCAATGAACGCCTATTGAAGGCATTGGAGTTAAAATTATTTGAAGATCAAAAGGATTCTATCAAACTTGCCAGTCTTGTATCCAGTGTTGTGGATAAGGATACTCAAGAGAAGATTGATGTTGTCAAAGGAAGGCTCATCAAGAATCATGGCTACTGTGAGATCTGCGCTACAGATGTCTTGAACTACGTTGCCAGCGTATTTGCCAGAGGAGATATAAGGAAACAATAACGATGATTAGCGCTGCAAAGAAGATAGAAAGAGACTTGGGCAGGTTCAAAAGGATTGTCCGTGGCAAGATAAAGAAGAACCTGAAGAAGTACATTACCCAGGGAGAATTGATCGGGAAGAGAGGGAAGGATATCGTAAGTATCCCCCTTCCTCAGATAGATATACCCACTTTCAGATATTCTCCGAAGAAGGTTGGTGGTGTCGGTCAGGGCGAAGGTGATGAGGGTACCCCCCTTGGTCCGGGCTCATTAGAACCCGGACAAGAGGCGGGAGAACTTCCTGGAGATCATATCCTTGAGGTGGATGTCACCATTGAAGAACTCGCTGATATACTCGGTGAAGAACTGGGTCTGCCGAATATCGAGCCAAAAGGAAAGAAAAATATTAGCACCACAAGGGATAAATACACGGGTATCAGTCGATCGGGTCCCGAGTCTCTGAAACATTTCAAAAGGACATATAAAGAAGCCATCAAACGGCAGCTCATTTCGGGGAGCTATAACTTTGAAAATCCACGAGTCGTTCCGGTAAAAGAGGACAAACGGTATCGTTCTTGGCAGGTGACAATCGCCCCTGAGAGTAATGCCGTCATTTTGTATATGATGGATGTCTCAGGCTCCATGGGTGACGAACAGAAGGATATCGTACGAACAGAATCTTTTTGGATAGACACATGGTTAAGGACCCAATACAAAGGGATAGAGACAAGGTATATCATTCATGATGCAGCGGCAAGGGAGGTGGACAGAGACACCTTCTTCAGTACAAGAGAGAGTGGAGGAACGAAGATCTCTTCAGCATACGAGCTTTGTGATAAGATAATAGATGAAGAATATCCTCCCCAGGATTGGAACATCTATCCCTTCCATTTCTCAGATGGTGATAATTGGGGTGATGATACTGAGACATGTATAGGGATACTCAAGGATCACTTGTTGGAGAAATCGAATCTCTTCTGCTATGGGCAGGTAGAAGGGCTTTACGGCAGTGGGAGTTTCAAAGAGGATTTAAAAAGATACATAGACCTCAACCATGTTGAAAATCTGGCTACATCGGAGATAAGAAACAAGGATGAGATTTATGATTCAATAAAAGAATTTCTTGGTAGGGGAAGATGAATTTAACACCTGAACTTGAAAAGTTGAAAGATGAGATAGAAGGATACGTGAGATCATATGGATTGGACTCCTTTGAGATCATCTTTCAGATATTGGACTTTGACAAATTAAATGAGGTGGCCAGCTACGGTGGTTTCCCTACGAGATATCCTCACTGGAGGCATGGCATGGAATATGAACAACTTCAAAAAGCCTATGCCTATGGATTACAGAAGATTTACGAACTGGTGGTGAATACGGACCCGACTTATGCGTATTTGTTGGAATGTAATGAAATAGTTGATCAAAAATTGGTGATGGCCCATGTCTACGGCCATTCTGATTTTTTCAAAAACAATCAGTGGTTCTCAAAGACTTATCGAAAGATGATGGACGAGATAGCAAACCATGGTGTTCGAATAAGACAATTCATTGAGAGATATGGGGAAGATAATGTGGAAGGTTTTATTGATTGTTGTCTCTCTCTGGAGCACCTTATTGACTATCATTCCCCATTCATTCAACGGACAGAGGAGACATACGAATACGACTTTGAGGATGAGAATTGTCTTTGCGAGAAGAAGGGCATTAAAAAGATCAAGAGCAAAGACTATATGGACGATTTCATCAATCCAAAAGAATTTATTCAAGAGCAGAAGGACAGGTTCAAAGAGGAAGCCAAGAAGAAGAAGAAATTTCCAGAGAATCCAGAGAAGGATATCCTGTTGTTTTTGATTGAACATGCCCCTGTTGAAAACTGGAAAAAGGAGATTCTCTCCATCATACGGGAAGAGAGTTATTATTTTGCACCTCAAGCCCAAACAAAGATAATGAATGAAGGGTGGGCAAGTTATTGGCATTCAAAGATTCTCACACAAAAGTGCCTGAAAGACTCAGAGCTTATAGATTATGCTGATCACCACTCTGGAACCATGGGAGTTCGGCCTGGAGGGATTAACCCATACAAGATAGGAGTAGAACTTTTCCGAGATATCGAAGAGAGATGGAATAAGGGAAAATTCGGTAAGGAATATGAAGAGTGTGATAATCTTGCTGAAAAGAAGAACTGGGATAAGAAATTGGGGCTGGGCATAGAGAAGATCTTTGAGGTGAGAAAGATTTACAATGATATAGGGTTTATTGACACTTTTCTCACTGAAGAGTTTTGCGACTCACATAAACTCTTTACCTATCAGTTTAATGAGAGGAACAAGAATTATGAGATTTCCAGCCGTCACTTTAAGGAAATAAAGTCAAAGCTTCTTTTCAGTCTGACCAATATGGGTCAGCCGCTCATCTATGCAGAAGATGGTAATTACGAAAATAAGGGAGAACTCTACTTAAAACACAGACATAACGGCATTGACATGAAGATAGACTATGCCAAAGATACGGTATCAAATGTTCAGAAGATCTGGAGGCGCCCGGTTCATCTGGAGACTGTACTGAACGGAAAAGAGACACTCTTTTCCTTCAATGGAAGCGAGCATAGGGAAAGGGAAATTGGTCTGAAGACCTTTCACCCCTTCCATGGATTACCCAATGCAGGAGGCATTTTCTGACTCAATAGATAAAAGCATCTGCAAGGTACACTGTCTGCGGTTGAAGGAGTCAGACCCTAAAGAATTGTTCTGAAAATTCCGATAAATAAATAAGAAGGAGAAAGAGTTCACTTGTTATATTACTACATTGAGTTGAATGTCTGATGGATACGATACATGAAGATTTGAGATGTTCTTACTCAAAAAAAGGAGGTGAGAAATGATATGCAAATCGGAGAAAAGATACTCAATGAACTGGACACTTTAAGAAAGAGACACGATGGTGTGTTTTTGGGCAGTCCTTCGAACTCCATGGATAGTTTGCATCCCAAAAAGGTTAAAGTGGAGGAAGATCTCATCAGAGTTGAGGTCGAAGTCTTGGATGTGGATAGACTCGGTTGCTCCATCAATAAACTGGAAATAACGAAATTGGAAGAACAAACCAGAGGAGAAAATACCTGCCAAAGCATAAAACAAGAATCCGAAGAGATCAAAAAAAGGATTACCTATCTTCAAGAGAACATGAAGATCATAGAATCAGATGCTCTGACGAGTACGGCTTTGTTTCGGAGTTGGCCACCAGAGACACGTGATAATTCTATTGATTATTATGAGATAAACCTCAGTGGCGGACATTCCATGCCTTTTGAAAGGTATCGCTTTGACAGAGTTGAGAAGAAGAGAACTTCGATACCGATCAACCTAACAAAGGATATCTTTTCCAGATTAGTAAACGATCTGGCCTGTATCATGAAGGGTTAATTCTTTATGCACATAATACTCACATGTAAGGTCAGTAATCCTTATCCTTGTCACACTTTGAGTGAAATGAGGAAAAGGGACACGTCTGTCAACTTCCCATACATTGATCCATACAGTAATATATCTGTCTAATCCTGCGTTATCCTTTCATCTCTCTATCCCCGAAAAATTGTGATAGATTAGCTCTGCGCAACTTTTTTAAAACTCCTAAGAAACTTGGTAGCCGTTCATGGGTGCGAGGTTCACAGGTTTCAGGTGTTTGGTTTCAGATTTCAGGTTCAAGAAAGAACACACTGATAACTCAGAGTTATGTGTATGGAGAGAACCTTGATGCCGAAAAAAGCCGTTATGCTTTAGAAAAAGAGTGTATTTTTAGTCTTTCTCTTATCTGACACCTGAACCCTGACACCCAGAACCAAGATTTAAATATTCGTAATGGTACATCCTCACCACACAAGATTATCAATGATAAGACCTGTAAATGGTTATAAAGATTGAAGCTAGAAGCAAGTTTCTTTCATGTATAACCCTGAAGCAAAGTGTCAGGCCTAAATTGAGCGATTCTTTCATAATGCAAGGCTGTATCTTACTTCATATTCAGCAACCTACAACCTCTCGCGACGTAAAGAATCGCTCAATTTAAATCGGGGTCATCTGCTTAACTATTACGAAAAATCAAATAAAATAACAACATACAAAATATTTCAATATCACTCCAATAGTGAGTGCCCACCCATATAGTTACTATTCCCCCAAATCTCTGCATTAAACTCAGATTTTATTAATATTTTGGCATAATATTTGCGGATAGAGAAACTTTTATAACAATAGTTTTGTATAATTACCCAATAAATCTCTATTAACGGACTTTTAATGACCATTATATTATAATTTGAAGGTGATATTATGGATAGAATTGAGGGAAGAAAGTGTCAATTTCATGACACTGAGATTCTTGTTGTGGACGACAACCAGGAGACCTTAGAACTGGCCGTGATCAATTTACAGATGGAAGGATACAAAGTCTTTTCCGCACTGGATGGAGAGAAGGCTTTAGAAAAAGCTGAGATGATCCCTGATGTTATTCTCCTTGATTTAATGATGCCGGGTATTGATGGTTTTGAGGTATGTAAAAAGCTGAAATCCAATCACCTTACTGAAGATATCATGGTGATCATACTCACTGCCAAAACCTCTACAGATGATGTTCTTCGGGCATTTGACATGGGTGCTGATGAATATATTACAAAGCCTTTTAAAGTAGAAGAACTACTGGCGAGAGTGAGAAGTGTGATCAGGATAAAGAGAAGTCGAGATGAACTCAAAAGGCTTAACGAAGTTCTTGAGGAGAAGGTTGAGCAAAAAACCGTTTTACTCAAGGAAGCCAATAGGAGGTTGTTGACTCTTGAAAAAGCGAAGAGCGATTTTATTTCATTATTGATCCATGAGTTGCGCACTCCCCTGAGCAGTATTATCGGTTTTTCCGAGCTTCTTCTGGAAGAACTCACATCAGAAGAACAGAAAAACTCCTGTGAAATGATCTTAGAAGCAGGAAACCAGCTTTTAAAGTTGTCTGATACGGCAACCTTACTTATGGCACTCAAGGCGGAACAATATGACATGAACATGGAAACAATTCAAGTATTTGACTTGTTGCAGGATGCTGTTTTTTTTATGGATTCCAAGGCAAAAGAGAAAGATATTGAACTTGTTCAGGATATTTTGTTGCACAATGAAAAAGTCAAGGCAGATTTCAGGTTAATGGCAAGGAGCCTGACAGATATCCTCGATAATGCCATACAGTTTTCCCCTCAGGGAGGGCAGGTGGTTATACGGACAGCGGTTGATAGGCAAGATGTTCTTCTAGAGATTATGGATAATGGGCCGGGCTTTACAGCCCAAATGTTGGTACAAATGTTTCGTCTTTTTTCCGTATCTGAAATCAACCATCACCATTCAGGATTAGGACTCAGTCTGGCTATAGCAAAAATAATCATGGATCTTCATGAAGGAAAAATTGAGGCAGAGAACAGGCCGGAAGGAGGGGCTGTTGTGAGGTTGAGGTTACCTGTTATTTCAGAGGTTGCTTAATGGATTCAAGGGGTAAACAAGGAATGGAAGAAAAATTCAGGATTCTCATCGTGGATGACGATAAGATCGTAAGAGAGTATATAAAAGAGATTCTTGAAATAAGAAACTACAATGTGATTGAAGCACAATCCGGTGAAGACGCTTTGGGACTTCTTGAAGCAAAAGGCAGGATACACGTTATGCTTCTTGATATTTCAATGCCTGGAATGGATGGTTTTGATGTACTCGCCGCCATAAGAAACAATCCCAAACATGAGAATCTCAAGATCATAATGCTCACCGGCAGGAGTCAAACACAGAAAAAAGTAAAGGCATTGTCGGCAGGAGCTTCTGATTATGTGATAAAACCTTTTGAATCGGACGAGCTAATCGCACGGATAGAGATTCAGATGAGGATGGTTCAGAAAGAGGATGAACTGCGAGCAAGCGAAGAGAAGTTTCGCATGCTCGTACAGCATATGAATGAAGGTCTTGTTATGCTGAATGAAAAGGGAAGATTGAATTTTGCAAATCAAAAATTTTTTGAACTGGTCAAATGGACTGAAAATGTGTTGACAGGACAATATGTAGGGTCCTTTTTGGATGAAGAAAATAGAGAGATATTCAATAAACATATGATTTTTAGGGAAAAAGGCAGTTCATCTCAGTATGAAATTACAATTACAGCAAAAGACGGACAAGAGATACCTGTCTTAGTATCGGGATCCCCTGTCTTTAAAGAAGGCGTGTATAAAGGGAGCCTGGCAATTTTAACGGATCTAACCGGGACCAAAGCCGCCCAGGCGGAAGTTTACAAAGCCAATAACAGGCTTAATTCAATCATCAATTCTGCAACTGGTTTTTACATTGCCACCTCAGATTTGGAGGGAAACTTAGATTCCTGGAACAAGGGTGCGGAACAGATTACAGGATATACCGAAGAAGAGGTTGTTGGTAAGATGCACGCGTCAAGAATGCTTTCAGAGGAGATGGTGAGAAAAGGGATTTTAGATGAAATCATTGGAGAAGTATCTGAACACGGTTCCTTTGAACGTGAGTTGGAATTCAGAAAGAAGGACGGAGAAACCTTCCCGGGGTATCTTTCAGGCTCTCAGCTCAAGGATGAGAACGGTCATATACTCGGGTTATTGGTTATTGTACAGGATAAAACAAGGAGAAAACAAGCTGAGAATGCACTCATAGAGAGTGAGGAAAGATACCATAATGTATTTGATCTGGCGGGCGACGGAATTTGTATTTTCGATGCGTATGGAAACATTCTGGATGTTAACCCTGCTTCCTGTGAAATGCTTGGATTTACATATAATGAGTTGACTGACATGCAAATCGAAGACCTCATCTTTCAAGAGCAGCGTAATAAGCAAAAAAGGATTTTTAATCGTCAAATCAGGGAAAAGGGAAAAGTTTTCATGGATGGTCTTGGAGTTCGTAAAGACGGCACACCAATTTCTGTTGAAGTCAAGGCTGTGCCGTTCCAATATATGGGGCGGCCTGCTGTATTGAATATCCTTCGAGACATCACAGAAAGAAAAAAGGTCGAGCGTCTGACCCTTGAAAAACGATCCGCAGAGGAGGCAAACCGTTTGAAATCCGAGTTTATCAATAATATCAGCCATGAGATAAGGACGCCACTTACAAGTATCCTTGGTTTTGCGGAGACCATTAAGCGTATGATCAGAAAACGCCGGTTTTTGGATGACATTCCAAAGGCAGTTGACAAAATCCTCTATTCCGGAGAACATTTGTTAAGCTTGATCAATGATCTGCTTGACATCTCAAAGATGGAGGCGGGGAAGTTGGACCTCAATATAGAGCCTGTAAAACTGAAAAGCATAATCAATGAGATCGATTTTTTTCACAGACCCGTTTCTGTCGGAAAAAAAGTCACATTTGTTGATGAAATATCATGTGCACTCCCTTTGGTTCTGGCAGACAGGATCCGCTTACGTCAGGTCTTTCTCAACCTTGTAGACAATGCAAACAAGTTCACAGAGGGTGAGGGAACGATTGCAATTGGAGCAAATGTTGAAGGGGAAACAAAACATGAAAAAAGTCCGGTACAGGTTACAGTCTGGGTCAAAGACAACGGTATCGGCATCCCCGAAAAAATGCTCCAAGCGATCTTTGAACGTTTTGAACAGGTAGATATGAGTGGACAGAGAGCCGGAACCGGACTGGGGCTTCCCATCTGTAAGAGATTAGTGGAGATGCATGGCGGTCGAATATGGGTGGAAAGTGAAGAGGGGAAAGGCAGCACATTTTATTTTACATTACCGATAGCTTATAATTGACAAGACCGCTTGAACCATATGATGAGATGTGAACTCTGAACCACACACTCCCTCCACCCGATTCCAGAGAGAACCGACTCAGTCCATAAAATCACATTGACACAAAGAAATTATTAATATACCATACTGAACGCCATTATTCCATTTCACAAGTTTCAAGTGGAATTTTGGAAGCTTATGATATGGTAAGCATTTTTCAATCCTCATTACCAATCAGAGAGGAATGTAATAATGGAAAAGACAAGAAACAAGGAACTGAAAGAATTACAAGAAAGAATATCCTATAGATTTAAAAATGTAGGTCTTCTCAACCAGGCTCTTACACATCGATCTTTCGTAAATGAGAACAAGTCTTATAACCTTCAGGACAACGAAAGGTTGGAGCTTTTAGGAGATTCCGTCCTGGATGTCATTATTACGCATTTATTGATGGATAGATTCCCTGAATACACAGAGGGTGACCTCTCAAAAGCCAGGGCCGCAGTGGTTAATGAAAAGAGTCTCTCCTCCATCGCAGGGGAGTTCAAACTCGGTGACTACCTTCTTCTGGGTAAAGGTGAAGAGGCCACCAATGGCAGAGACAAAGACTCCATACTGGCGGCAGCATTTGAGGCCCTTGTGGCATCAATTTATCTCGACGGTGGTTTCAAGAAAGTATTCAAGGTTATATCAAAGCATTTTTCCAGTATTCTGGCTGAAGAAAAGAAAGAAGGATTCTATAAGGACTATAAGACTCAACTTCAGGAGTATGCACAAAGTAATTTTAAGACCACCCCACAGTATATTCTTACCAGTGAATCCGGGCCTGATCACAGTAAGACGTTTCAGATCAATGCATTAGTCAATAGCATTGTCTTAGGAAAAGGAACAGGCAGGAGTAAAAAAGCGGCGGAACAGGAGGCTGCAAAGGAAGCCCTGCAAATACTCCTCAAAAATCCTCAGGAAGAATCAGAGGGCGTATTCAGATAATAGGGGCGGATTTTAAACCTTCTCATATAGAGTATACGGGTGAGTTTCTTACATGGGCGGGTTGAAAATCGGTCTCTACACACTGTTTTAACCATCGGTTCAGGCATTCCCATATGCGTCGTTTAATCATACCTCTCTTTGTGCCCCATCTTGGATGCCCTCATCAATGTATCTTCTGTAATCAACAAAGGATCAGTGGGACATCCGACCACATGATGACTCCGGACCTCTTGGAGAAGACTGTGATGCTTCACCAAAAAACCAGGGGAGGAAAAAGAAGAAAAAACGCCCAGATCGCCTTCTTTGGAGGGAGTTTTACCGGACTTGAGACACGGATTCAAAAGTCTTTATTGTCAAAAGCATACGATTTTGTAAGAGACGGAACAGTAGAATCCATTCGAATTTCCACACGCCCGGATTATATTCATTCAGATATTGTTCAATTTTTAAAGAGTTATATGGTCAGAACCATCGAGCTGGGAGTGCAATCAATGGTGGATAGTGTATTGATGCTTTCCAATAGAGGGCATTCCTCGTTCCATGTGAAGAGAGCCGTTACAATGATTAAGGACCATGAACTTGAGGTGGGTCTTCAGATCATGCCCGGTTTACCAGGTGATACGAATGAACACATTATGTACACAGTTGATAAGATCATTGAGATGAAACCCGATTTTGTACGCATCTATCCCACCCTTGTCATCAAAGATACTCCTCTGGAACAGATTTTTCTCAATGAAGAGTATACTCCAATGACATTGAACGAGGCCGTAGATGTTTGTAAGGAAGCTCTCTTGAAATTCGAAGATGCCCACATTCCTGTGGCACGGCTGGGTCTGCAACCAACTCTTGAGTTAGATAAAGAAGGGGCTGTTGTTGCAGGGCCTTACCACCCTGCCTTTCGACATCTGGTGGAGTCTTCTTTTTTCTTTGATATGGCGGAAATATTGATTAAGAACACTTCACTGTATGAAGGAAGGTTTATTTTTAAGGTAAATCCCAAGGATTATTCCTATTTCTGCGGTCAGAAGAATGAGAATCTGTTGAAATTAAGGGAGAAGTATGGTCTGAAAGATGTTATGGTCGTCCCTGAAACAAGTGTAAAGAGGAGGAACCTAGAATTGAGTGTTGGTTCTTCTTTATTTTTTTATGAACGAAAGATGTGGGGACGGAAAGAAGAGGAAAATGGATTTGGAAACAGGAGAGAAGGAACGAGACATTAGGTCAGGTTTTATCTCAATCATCGGGAAGACCAATGTGGGAAAATCCACTCTATTGAATTATCTCTTGGGAGAAAAGATTGCAATTATCTCTAAAAGACCCCAGACAACGAGGAATAGGATCCTGGGTATTAAGAATACACAAAGCGCCCAGATGATATTTCTGGACACGCCGGGAATCCACAAAGCAAAATCTCAGCTCAATACATTCATGGTAAAGGAAGCAACCAAGACGTATGGTGAAGTGGATATCATCTTGCTCACGATCGAGGCCGATAGACCTCTCAGAGATGAGGACCATTTTGTCATCGGGACAATTGAGAAGCGAGAGATACCGATCATACTTGCAATAAACAAAGTTGATTTAGTGAAAAAAGCATCCCTTCTCCCCCTGATGGACGAATGTGGAAAACTGGGCTGTTTTAAGAAGATTATACCCATTTCAGCACTGACAGGGGAAGGGGTAGATACCCTTGTGAAAGAGCTTGAGCAGCTCCTCCCCATGGGACCTCTGTATTTTCCTGAGGAGATGATTACCGACCTACCTGAGCGTTTTATCGTAGCAGAGATTATTAGGGAAAAGATATTCGATCTCACCTCACAGGAGATACCGTATTCAGTTGCCGTTGTTATCGAGGAATTCAATGAAAAAGAGGAAACAGATACTGTTATTTTAAGGGCGACGATTCACGTGGAAAAAGCGTCTCAAAAGGGGATTATCATTGGTAAGAAAGGAAGACTATTAAAGGAGATCGGCACGTTGGCCAGAATGGATATTGAGAATCTTCTGGGAGCGAAGGTCTTTCTTGAGTTGTGGGTTAAAGTTGAGAAGGATTGGAGCAAAGACATAAAGGCCATGAGGCGACTGGGGTATAGGTAGTGTATAGGATTGAGGAATTTAGAGGGTAAAATTTTTCTCTATTAATCGGCATTTCCCATTATAGGGCAGAAAAAGATGAAATCGATAGTGGCAATTGTCGGCAGACCCAATGTGGGGAAATCGACTTTGTTCAACAGGATTGCAAGAAAAAGAAAAGCCATTGTAGCGGATGAGCCGGGGACTACCAGGGACAGAAACTATTCTCATGTCAACTGGGACGGAACGGATTTCCTTTTGATCGATACAGGTGGTTTTGAGCCTGAGGCAAAGGATGAGATCAATACACATATCCTTCAACAGATACAATTGGCTGTAGAAGAGGCCGACCTGATTATCTTTCTGGCTGATGGGAAAGAGGGGCTTACACCTGTTGACACAGATGTGGTCAACAGGCTGAGAGAGGTAAACAAACCCGTACTCTATGCCGTCAATAAAATTGATGGCCAAAAACAGGAAAAGAATATATACGAATTCTACCAATTGGGCATAGAAAGCCTGTATTCCATATCAGCACAGCATGGGCGAGGTATTGGGGATCTCCTGGACGACACGATTCGTCTTCTTCCTTTGTTTTGCGAAGAAGATGAGAGTGAGGATCAGTTGAAGATAGCAGTCCTGGGAAGGCCAAATGTAGGGAAATCCTCCCTGGTTAACAGGATTGTCGGTAATACAAGGGTGATGGTCAACGACATGCCGGGGACGACAAGGGATGCTATAGACACTCCAGTTCAGGTGGGGGAAAAGAAGTACCTCTTGATTGATACGGCAGGAATCAGAAGGAAAGGGAAGGTCAGTCAGAAATTAGAAAAATACAGTATAATTAAAGCCTTAAAGGGTATAGAACGATGTGATGTGACTCTTATTCTTATTGACGGTAAAGAAGGGATTACGGAACAAGATGCGAAGATAGCGGGCCTTGCTCACGACAGTGGAAAGGCCAGTATTATCGTAGTCAACAAATGGGATTTAGTTGAAAAGGACACTCATACCGCTTCACAATACGTTACGGTCATACGGGATCACCTCAAATTCATGAAGTATGCCCCTGTTATTTTCGTTTCAGCCCTTACAGGACAGAGAGTACTCAAGATAATACACCTCATAGACGATGTTACCGAGCAATATAAGAGCCGGGTTACGACCTCTGAATTGAACAAAGCATTTGAGGAGATTATACACTCCCATCCACCCCCATCTTTTGGAAACAAGGAGATGAAGCTTTATTATATTACCCAGGTTACCACGGCACCCCCTACGTTTGTTGTCTTTGTCAACTATCCTGAAGGGATCCATTTTTCATATAAGAGATACCTCATCAATAGAATACGTGAACATTTTGGTTTCGACAGAACACCCATACGGCTTTTATTCAGGGAAAGGACAAAACGTCTTCATGGAAAAAGATAGGATTGTTATTATTGTGGGCGCGGTGGTCGAAGATGGAAAAGACAATATCCTCCTCGTAAAGAAGATCCCTGAGGGAGACGAATGTAAGGACAGGAAATGGACCTGCCCTGTCCGGAGATTGAAAGTCGGCGAAAAAATTGTGGATGGGATCAAGAGGGGAATACGAGAAGAGACCAACCTCAATATCGAGTTGAGAACCCTGATACGCCCTTTTGAAAGGATCGTACGATCAGCACATGGAATCAAGCTACATAATGTATATGTCAATTATTTGGCGCAGGTAGTAAACGGGGAACTTATACTTAAATATGGTATTGAAGAGGCCATATGGGTAAATAAATGTTCTATATCAGGCATATGGAACGAACTGGATAAGGATACAAGAAAGCTTCTCACCCTCTCCGGACTACTTGGCTGAAGTTTCTCTTACCAATTTTTCACACTTTTCCAGACAATCAGCACTTTCATGCTTCCTTACAATAATCCAAGCATTTTTCTCTGTAAATTATTAGATTTAATAAATTTTCTTCAATTGATTTAGATGGTTCTCGTCCGAAGCCTTGTCAAAGATTTGACATGTGGTGTTCGGAAAAATGGGCATTTTTGATTGAATACTTGAGTCCTCCTTTTTTTAGAACAGTTAATAATCCATTATGGAAAAAATTTTCCTTATTTTCTTCATGCCTTTGATGCTTCATACACTTTTAATGAAAAATGTAACTATTGCCGGAATATATTTATATATCAGATAATAGAAGGGCAGAGAGTGATTTTTCATGAATGGATAATCGTACTTATAAAAAAACAAGTTCTCTCCTTTTACAGCTTTTGTGCCCGATCCCTGAATTGGCATAGAACATGCATATTCCATCCATGCATACCAAAGAAATCGGATTTGAGACAATCATTCCACTTATTCCATTTTATTGACAGAGATGTTGGGTCATTACGTATCTCTACGTATTGATATTCTTTTTGATTCAGAGAGATTAAAGCTTAAGCGTTGTCGAGTAAGTCAGTAACATCTGAAAGTATAGCCGAAAGCCAAAACAACTCAAGATCGAATCAGGAGGGGGAAAGATGAAGCTTAAACTCAAACTAAAGTCAAAATTGATAGTGATGACCGTGACGTTCATAGTGATTCCCATGATCATATGTACGGTGATCGTATCCATGTTATTCAAGAGCCAGTTTGCCAAACAGGCCAAGGAGAAGATAAACATCACGTATGACACTGTTTTTGCCGATTTGGACAACAAAAAAGCCGATTATAGTAAAAAGGCGAAGATATTCATCGGCGACAAGGACATTGTGGACAAGGTGAAATTTCTGTCCGCAGAGAAAGAGAATCTGTCCACGGAGGATATGTACCTCAGAGTGAAAGTGGGTTTGATCAGTGAACTCGCCAAGTTTGCCAGGTTCGGAAGTTACAACGAACTCAAGATTTTTGATAAGGAGGGAGATTTACTGGTCTTTTATAAATACGATGGAAAGAGCCAGTCTTTGGGATATCTGAAGGACAAGAAAGAAGGCGGAAGGAGTTTGATGTGGCAGGAGATAAAAGGAGAGGAAGCAGAGCACCAATGGAGAGAAATGAACATTCCCAAGGATTTTCCTGAGAGATTCGATGGAAGGATTTCCGATAAGTTTAGTGTGGGGTACGGGACAATCGGAAATACGATCAGTTTGCAAGCGTTGGTACCCATAAATGTCTTTGACTTCGCCACAGAAAAGGAAAGTCTTTTTGGCATGTTGGTCGTGGATACCTATCTGGAGCAGAACTATGTAAACGCCGTATCAGAGATTTGTAAGACAGAGATCAATCTCTTCACAGGAGAAAAGCTCAGTGCAGGGACACTTACTACGTATCAGAAAATCCCACAAGAATACATGGACGAGATACGAGGGATTATTGGAGGAGGTTCAAAGGGGCGAAGTGATTGGGTTATCTCAAAGGAGACATCAATAGGTGATGATTCGTATTACCAGGGATTCTACCCTCTTGTGGATGATGGAAATCTGGCGGGGGTCATTTCAGTTGCATCGTCAAAAAACGAAGCTAAAACAAAGACGAAGAACGCCATCTTCTATCTCATGAGCATCTTGCTCATATGTGCCGGTGTGGGAGTGCCCATATCCTTTTTCTTCAGTTCCAGGATCTCAAAGCCAGTTCGGAAAATGGTCTATATGATAGAAGACATTGCTGAGGGAGAAGGGGACCTCACCATGAGGATAGACAAGGTAGGAACAAATGATGAGATTGCTGATCTTGCCAAAGGATTCAATAAATTCATGGATAAACTCCAAGGCATAATAAAACAGGTGGCTGATTCAGCGAATCAGGTAGCATCTTCAGCAGAAGAGTTTTCCGCTACTGCCTCTCAGATAGCAACCGGTGCGGAACAGCAGGGTTCACAGACCCAGAGGGTGAGCACTTCCGCAGAAGACATGAGTACAAATATGAACTCAGTGGCGGTGGCCATGGAAGAGGCATCCACAAATATCGGCATGGTGGCGGCAGCCGCTGAGCAGATGACATCCACCATATCCGAGATTGCCCAAAATTCTGAAAAGAGCCGTGGGATTACTGCGGAAGCTGTTTCTCAAACCGAGAAGACCTCTGAAAAGGTGGGAGAACTTGGAAGGGCTGCCGATGAGATCAGCAGGGTAACAGAGGCCATTACCGATATCTCTGATCAGACAAACCTCCTGGCTTTGAATGCAACCATTGAGGCTGCCAGGGCAGGTGATGCAGGAAAGGGTTTTGCAGTTGTAGCAAATGAGATCAAAGAACTTGCGAAACAGACTGCGGAAGCCACATGCGAGATAAAGGAGAAGATCGAGGGGATTCAGGGTTCCACTTCGGCCACAGTGACAGAGATCGGGCAGATCTCGAAGGTGATCAGCGATGTCAATGAAATCGTATCCACCATTGCCACTGCAGTGGAGGAACAGTCTGTAACCACAAAGGAGATTGCAAGCAATGTAAACCAGGCGTCCACAGGGATCCAGGAAGTCACTGAAAAAGCTGCTCACAGCTCGACTGTGTCAAATGAGATTGCAAAAGATATCGGTAATGTGAACCAGGCAGCCAGTGAGATGTCCAATAATAGTTCTCGGGTGAATGAGAATGCAGCGGAACTTTCAGAACTGGCAAAGGAACTTAAAGAGATGATGGGAAAGTTCAAGGTGTGATACCGGAATATTCTAAACCGAACGAGAGAACAAAAGGTAATGATATTGATTGAGAGGAACAGTCAAACTTTCTTACAGTTTACTATTTCATACCACTAGATTAATAACGATTTCATGAGTTTTATTTCATCATTTTGGAGGAACATCAGCGACAAGAAATCCTTTAAACCTGAGTTGATCAATTCTTTCTGTTACGAGAGATTGTAGATTCAGTAAGATACAGCCTTGCATTAAGAAAGAGTCAAGAGTCGCTCAATAGAGGTCTAATTTAAGTCAGCACAACATCCCTCGCTTCACATGAAATGAAAAACAAGCGATGATTAGATAAATAATGCTGTTTGGCCATACTCTTAAAGCATTTGACAACATATCGATTAATGCAACCAGTACGATGTGACATCTCATGTGCTATGGTTGTATTCATTAATATGTTCAGGTAATTGAAAATTGTATGAGCAAGAAGGTCAAAATACAGGTTGAATGGCATTGATGTGTGATACTCACTAGCGACTGGCTGAAAACTTAGAGAATATCAAAAGATAAGGAGTTAATGCTGTGATCTTAAAATGAATATTTTAAGCAGTCAACCCTCAGCGTTCAGCCATCAGCCCTTAGAACAAAGAATTCCACAATATTACGCTGAATGCTGATTGCTTACCGCTGAGAGCTGTTTGAATTTTTAAATTATCATAAGTACATAACCCCTTATTATTATGCTTATAGGAGATTTTCGTTCAATCAATCACTTCGCATTAAAAGATTTGATGCCCTGCCATTTTTTCACTCAACTATTTTACCCAGTATTCATCCAGAAATGAGGTTTTTGTAAGGTCAAGAAAGACGAAGATTTGTACTATTTTATCAAATGATCCTGGCCTTTTGCCCAGATTCATTGAGATACAGCCTCATAGTGGAAAAAATCACTCAAATTATGTAATACAATATCAATATTTTTTTATGAAAGGAGGTAAAGGTAAATGCAGAACACCTGAACCAGACAGTGCTTAGATGGTTAGGGAATCACGTCCTAACCGATTGTAAATATTAATAAAAAATCATAATAACCAGAAGATATTACTAAATGAGCTGCCACGTGGGTGAGATTTAGGAATGATACCAGATTCCATATGGTGTCAGGAATAAATTCTCACAAAATTCATAATTCTCTGATATTATTATAATATTAAAATAGGCAGA
>JAXHSZ010000243.1:0-3974 GCA_034190725.1 Thermodesulfobacteriota bacterium | reverse complement strand
TCAGACCAATCAACCATATGCAATAGCCTTTGTAGATATGCATATGCCGCCGGGTTGGAATGGTCTTCAGACAATAGTACGATTGTGGGAGGTAGACCCTGACATTCAGGCCGTGATCTGTACTGCGTATTCCGATTATTCTTGGGATGAAATCGTCCGAACCATCGGTTATACGGACAATCTGCTGATTCTCCATAAACCTTTCGATAATGCCGAGGTTCAACAGATTATCACGGCTCTGACAAGAAAATGGCAGGTCACCCTTCAAGCAAGACTCAAGCTTGAAGAGTTGGAAGGAATGATCGCAAAGCGCACTCTAGAACTCACTCAAAGGCAAAAGGAACTCATTACAGCAAACCAAGATCTTGCCAAAGCAAAGCAGGAGGCCGAGGCTGCCAATAATGCCAAGAGTGAGTTTTTGGCCAGTATGAGTCATGAAATCCGTACTCCCATGAATGGAATTTTAGGCTTTTCCGATCTCCTTCTCGAAGAGGAACTGACCATTGAACAGCGGGAAACAGTGGAGACCATTAAAAAGAGTGCGGAAAACCTCCTTGAACTCATCAACGATATTCTGGATCTCGCGAAAGTTGAAAGTAAGAAGATTGAATTTGAGACAATCCCCTTTAATGTGGAGAGTTTGATTCTGGATGTGGGGGAGCTCGTAAGGACAAATATCGACGGTAAACATGTCGCGATTCATTGTCAGATAGGTGATATCCATACCGACCTTTTAGGAGACCCAACCCGTCTCAGGCAGATCATTACAAATCTGACGAGTAACGCCGTTAAGTTCACATCAGAGGGTGCGATTCTTATTGGTGTAAATGCAGAGACTGAAGACGATGAAAACACTACTCTTCAATTCTTTGTGCTGGACACAGGAATAGGGATTCCAGAGGAAAAGCTGGGGACTGTCTTCGAATCATTCAGGCAGGGGGATGAAAGCACAACAAGAAAATACGGTGGAACCGGTTTAGGATTGACAATTTCAAGAACATTGGTTCGTTTGATGGGGGGGAACATTTGGGTTGAAAGCCCGATAAACTTGCGATCAGGAATCAAAAATTGGGAATCCAAGGGCGGACCTGGAAGCATCTTTTATTTCACAGTGCCATTCAAAAAAGATCCTTGCCCCAGAGAGGAGTTTCGTCCCATTGATGTGAATGAACTCAAAGGCAAACATGTACTTATCGTGGATGATAATGAGATTTCTCTCACTATTATTTCAGACATAGTCAAGAGAACGGGAATGGTGCCTCTTCTGGCCAAGAACGAAAAAGAATCCATAGAGTACTTCACATCATCAATCGCTGATTTCCAATCGGGAGTTTCACAGGAACAAAGGCGTGATATCTCAGATGGTGAACAGGGAATTGATATTGTCATCATGGATGTAATGATGCAGGAGGATCACAACCTGGCCACAAAGATATCTCACCTTACCGGGGGGAAAACGAAGGTTATTGCACTTTCATCAAACCCAATCATGGGGGCTGCTGCTGAAAGTGAAAGGTCAGGCTTTGCCGGTTTTGTGTCGAAACCAGTTCGTCGCAATGTTTTGATCAATCTGATGAGGACGGTCTTGGGTATAGGGGACAAAAGACCGAGAAGTATCGTAACACGGCATAAAGTGATGGAGATCATGACCCATGACTTGAAGATCCTTTTTACAGAAGATAATCGGGTGAACCAGAAATTGGGACTGAAGGTCATGGAGAGGATGGGATACAATGGGGTCGAGATCGCAGAGGACGGCTTAATGGCCGTGAAGATGTTCAAAGAAAATGGTCCATATGACATCATTTTCATGGACATAGAGATGCCCAATATGAATGGTCTGGAGGCCACAAGAGAGATCAGGAAGTGGGAGGAAGAGCTTAAAGCTCAAAACGTGAAGCTCAAAGCAGAAGGAGATGCAAATAGTTCAACTTTTCGCTATCAGCTTCCGACACATTTGTGCCATGTTCCAATTGTAGCCTTGACTGCCAATGCCATGAAGGGGGACAGAGAGAAGTATCTTGAGTCAGGCATGGATGACTACCTCTCAAAACCCTTTAAACGAGAAGACATCCAGAGGGTAATGAGAAAACAAGTTCTTAAAACAGTGGCTACCATTGATATTTCGGAGGAATTGAGGATTCTTGTTGTCGAGGATGAAGAGAAGATGCGAAAGTCGATCATTCGTCTTTTAAGAAGGGAGATACCTGGTGCTAAAGTAATGCATGCTGAGGATGGTATCGATGCCTCTGCTAAATTGGGAGGCTTTGCGCCTGATCTTATACTGACTGACATCATGATGCCCAAGATGGATGGTGTGGGATTCATTCGATATGTGCGAAATAACAAACGCTATGCGAAAACAAAGATTGTTGCAATCACAGGTTTACATAAAGACGACCCTCATGTGGCCACTGCAAAAGATGCCGGTGTGGAGAAGATTCTATTTAAACCTTGGGAGAATGAGGATTTAGTTTTGGCAATAAAGGACACCTTAAGAATTCATTGAATTGTAAAAGTATTTGCTGGGACCAAAGGAGGAAACATATGGAGATCAAGGAACTTGCGGAAAATGTCGGTCTGAATGTAGAAGAATTCAGCGAAATATTAGAGATTTATATAGAGACTACCAAACCTCACCTGGAAGAACTCCAGGCGGCTCTCCAGGTAGGTGATGCACAAAAAGCCCATGAAAAGGCCCATTCCATTAAAGGAGCTTCCGGAAACCTGGGTCTCAATGAGCTATACGACCTAGCTCGAGAGATCGATGACAGCATCTGTGAGAATTCTATAGATGGATTGGAAGACAGTGTACAAGTCCTTTGTGAGAAATACGATACCTTGGTTGAGGAGTTTGAGAATATCGGGTAAACTCAGAATTCAAATGTCTAAATTAAACCTAAATTGAACGATTCTTTCCTACTACGAGGTTGTATCTTGCTGAATCTGAAGCAAAAAACGTTTCGAACCAAACTCTCTGAAGGGTTTGCTTCACTTTCGTACATTTCGAATCGTTTTTTACTCCATATTCAGCAACTTACTCCTTCTCATGACGGAAAGAATCACTCAACTTAGGTTAAAAAAACTCTGTATGGTGTTATCTTTCTTCATTTTACCATTTGAATTTGTTTTGTGCTTCGATATTCGAATTTCGGATTTCAATGTTGCTCTAAAAAGGATGAAATACAGTGCTATTTGAAATTTCTATTTTTTATCGCACAATTTATGAGACAGGATGCTGAGTTACATTTTATTATTCGGTAGGGATTGTTTTTAGAGATGGATTAAAAAGCAGCCAGCTGATGTTAACGAAGTGAAGGTCTGAACATGAAGGTATTAGTAGCTGAAGACGATTCTGGGCTAAAAAGTCTCCTGGAAAAGGCCCTTGAGGATTTGGGTCATGAAGTAATAGTAGCGAATGATGGACAAGACGCATGGAAATTACTTCAAAGAAATGACATTCGGGTTGTTATTACCGATTGGATAATGCCTGAGATAGGCGGCTTGACATTATGTCACAAGATCCGTAACACAGATTTCTCCAATTACATCTATATTATCCTTCTTACTGCTCAGGATGGCAAAGAAGACTTGATCAATGGCTTTGAATCCGGTGCAGACGACTTTATTACCAAGCCTGTTGAACTGGGTGAGTTGAAGGCACGAATTCAGGCGGGTGAAAGGATCATCAAGTTGGAGGAAAGGCTTAAAACAAGTCGGGCTCAACTCCTTCAGACGGAGAAGATGGCTTCCATAGGACAGCTTGCAGCCGGAGTAGCTCATGAGATAAACAATCCTACTGGTTTTGTCAGCAGCAATCTGAGCACTTTGATGGATTATCAAAAAGATATATACTTACTCATAAGTAAGTATAGGGAGTTGATCAGAAACATAAAAAGCGGCCTTTTTACGGAACATCATTCCCCATCAATATTGAAACAGGTTGAACAGATTGAATCCTTTGAGATGGATGT
>JAXHSZ010000242.1:0-8764 GCA_034190725.1 Thermodesulfobacteriota bacterium | reverse complement strand
GCCGGCTATGTAGCGGGGGCTCTCGACGGCGCCCTGCCTCACCACCTGGACGGCGAGGGAGCGCTGGATATCCTCGGCCTGGGAAGGGTTCACCATCACACTCACGGAGCCATAGATCCATCTGTTTTTTCGACTCAAAGAGGCATTTGGGCCATCAAGTTGTCATTTGTGGGACTCCTTGCCACGGCTCTGTTTCAGCTTGTTATAGTGTTTTTTACCGGAAGTGTGGCCCTTCTTGCCGATACAATTCACAATCTGGGTGATGCCGCTACAGCTCTCCCATTATGGATCGCCTTTAGACTCGCAAGAAGGCAACCTACAAAGAGATTTACATACGGCTACGGTCGTGTGGAGGATCTTGCAGGTGTAGTTATTGTCTTTACAATATTATTTACCGCTGTCATTGCCGGATATGAATCCTTCAATCGACTTTCTCACCCCAAGCCCATTGAACACCTTTGGACAGTCGTGCTTGCATCGATAATCGGGTTTCTCGGAAATGAGGCTGTGGCAATTTTTCGTATAAGGGTAGGGAAAGAGATAGGAAGTGCAGCCCTTGTTACGGACGGCCATCATGCCCGCGCAGATGGTTTTACCAGCTTGGCAGTTTTTTTTGGTGCAATAGGTGTATGGTTTGGCTATCCTCTGGCTGATCCCATAGTGGGACTTGTTATTACCGCCATGATTCTCCGAATAGTATTTCAATCAGGAAAGATGGTCTTCGCCCGTCTCTTAGACGGAGTGGACCCGGAGGTGATTGATGAGATCAAAAATACGGTGAGTAATACGTATGGTGTAGAAGATGTTACCGAAGTGCGGGTAAGATGGTTGGGACATCGGCTCCACGGAGAGGTGAACATAGCGGTGAGTCCCGGCCTCTCCGTTGAAAGGGGTCATGAGATCGCCATGAAAGTGGAACGCCAGCTTCTCCATTCCCTCCAATATCTTTCCAACGCCACAATCCATGTCGATCCTGTGAATGTGTCAGGAGAAGCGCACCATCATGTGGAAGGTGGAGGATCCTTCGATTCCCGGATCCACCATGAAGAGTCTTGATCTTCCAAAAATTTTGCTGCTTTATCGGTGGGAATCCAATACGACATTTTACAATGTACGACTTATGTGGATTCCTCCCCCCGGTCTTGTGAAATGTACTGTTTGAAATGCATTGATCAGTCGTCGCTCCCGCCACCCAGGATTCCGGACCTGAGCAGGAAATAGATAAGCTGCATAACGGAAACAGCAGCCGCTGCAACATATGTCATTGCAGCAGCAGAGAGAACTTTTCGTGCCCCGAATATCTCTTCTCCCTGTAAGATCCCCGTATCGGTCAATGCAGCAAGGGCCCTCTTGCTTGCATTAAATTCCACAGGAAGTGTGACAATCTGAAACAATACAGCGGCTGAAAAGAAGATGATACCCAAGTGAATCATGGCTGCCGAACTGAATATAAATCCGATAATGAGCAGCGGCCAGGACAAATTCGAACCGAGGGTTGCCATGGGAACGAGTGTGGAACGGAGTCTCATCGGGGTGTACCCGTCTGCATGTTGGAGAGCATGGCCTGCTTCATGAGCAGCAACTCCTATAGATGAAAGGGAATTGTTTTGATATACATCATTGGAGAGCCCCAAAACCTTTGATGTGGGGTTGTAATGGTCACTCAGGAATCCCTCAGACAGTTTTATCTGAACATCATGCAGGCCATGGGTTCCAAGTATCTCTTTTGCGGCCCTTGCTCCGGAATATGCCCGTAAAGAAGGGATCTTTGAGAATTTATTAAAGGTGCTTTTCACTTTGATCTGGGCTGCAATGGACAGGAGTAATGCAGGTCCCATAAAAAGCAGATATAAAGGATCAAAAAACATAGTTATCATACCTCCGTTAAATACTCAACCGACTTCCCCCCATGATACGATGCGAACTTTTTCTTCTGTACAATGGGGAGTGATGAAACTCGGGATGGTGGGATATCAGCAATGTGTAAGTTAAAACGTAATCATATTTTAACAACTCAAATACATTTGTCAATCCTTTTCAGCGCCTCTTCATCATTGAATCATCCATGCTGATGAGCAATCTGATTTTTCTTGTCTTTTCCCCTTCATCTGATATAGTGTGCGCTGAGAAAAAGGGAACTGTTCATGGTTAATAGTTTCCGATTCAAGGTTGTATTGCTGAAATTCCATAAACACCAAAAAGTTGTCCAATATGAACTCTGAAAACTTATAGATGAAGGATGAATGCATGTTAACAAAAAAAGGACCCTTCTTCAATGTATTCCTGGTCTCATTTTTCATCATGGCAGTGCTTTTGACTGCGCGTGTTCAAGCAACAGAAGAGAATCATTTTTATTTTGTTCAGATAACGGATACGCACCTCGGAGACGGAGACCATTTCAAACGGACGGAAAAAGTTGTCCGGGCCATCAACAGACTGCCTATGGAGATTGGATTCATCGTCCATACCGGAGATATAACCATGCGGGGGATTGAAGATGAGAAGACAATGAAAAGAGGATTATCCATCTTTAAAAAGTTGAAGTGGCCTGTATATTATGTGTCCGGGAATCACGACATAATCCCTCATAAGTTGCAGAGTACGGTCCCAATATACAAGAAAGAGTTTGGAGATTTAAATACAGCAGTGGAATATAATGGTGTTGTCTTGCTGTTTGTCTATACTGAGCCCCTCAGAGAGTCCTTTTCAATTGAGGGACAGGATACAGTGGAGTGGTTGGAAGAACAACTCAAAGGGTCGAACGATAAACCGGTCTTAATCTTCCACCATGCCCCATCTGTCGAAGATTTTTATAGAAACAAGTTTCATGAGGGCTGGCCTGAGAAAGTTCGACGGAAGTGGAAGACTCTCATCAATTCATACAATGTGAGGGCTGTCATTGCGGGCCATTTTCACAGGGATGAGCATCACTGGATAGGGGATATTCCCTTGTATGTTTCTTCACCGGTAGCGGGATACTGGGGACGTCAGGCAACCTTTCGGATTTATGAATACAAGAATGGGAAGATAGGGTACCGAACCCAGTATATAAAATGAAACCTGGGGAGCCACATGACACATTGAACAGTTTGTCTATGATGGGGACTCGAGGAATGGAAGACGAAGAACTCAAAGAAGAGAACAGGAAAATACGTCGTCTCAGATTTATTGTTGACTTTTCCATAGCCTATATTCAACAGAGTCAAATATCTCTGGAAGAGGCCATTGATGTGGTGGAAGCGGTAAAAAAGCAGTCATTGCGCCTCTTCCCAGGAAAAGAAGATGCCTTTGAGATCATCTATAGACCGAGGTTCAGAAGGATCATAAGCAGAAAGTTTATGCTGCATTGAGAAGTTGCAGGGGGAGAATATACAGGACTTGGAAAAAATCTCTATAGGATCGGGAATCAGTGTTCTGAAAAACCCCAAATTTCCGGGCTGTAACTCACTCTTGATGGAAAATGGAAAGACAACCCTTGTGGATACGGGCCTGGGTATTGATCAGGTCAGGATACTCATGAAAGAGAAAAGGATCGATACATTGATCAATAGCCATACCCATCCGGACCATGTGGCGGCAAACCATATTGTATGTAATATGTCTTCCGCTGAGATCTATATACCCGAGCAGGAAAAAGGCAATACAAAATCTCTGGAAACCATGAAGAAGAACCTCGGTGTATCCGACAAATTTGTGGAGCCTTCATGGGACGAAATCGTAAAAGATGGGATGGGATTCACCGAGTCTGCAAGGGAAATGACATATGGGGAAGGGCATATATTTGACTTGGGAGGGATCCGATTGGAGGCCGTTCATACACCAGGGCATTCGCCAGGGCATTTTTGTTTCTTGATCAGAGACGAAAACATACTCTTTGCATCTGACCTTGGTTTCGATTCTTTCGGACCCTGGTACGGTTATCTCAATTCCGACCTTGGAGTATATCCTGCAACCATTGAGAAGGTCAGGAAAAAGAAAATAAAGAGGGCCGTATCCAGCCACCATGATGATGTATTCTATGATTTGGATCAGGAACTCGACAGATGCCTTCACATTATCAATCAGCGGCAAGAGAGGATTGTGGAACTTCTCCAGGAACAACCGAAGACGAGTGGTGAGCTGGCAAATTTCGGGATCATTTATCGAAATTTACCCAAGTTTCAGAATCCCATGAAGGACTTCCTCACCTTCTTTGAGGAGAATATGATCAATGAACATCTGCGGATTCTTCAGGAGTCAGGGAGAATCACGGAAGAGGGTGGGTACTATACCGTCACATAGAGTCTATTTCGTGTCTGAAAGAAAACTAGGATTTTTCGTCAAGGTCAAGGAAGATCAAAATTTTAACAGCAGGAATATATTGAATATTTTGAGGATTAAAATTTTTATATAAAAGATGTTATGAATTCTTACCATGCAAGAGCATCAGTGATAAGACCGGTGAACGTTACAATGCTTTTTTGCTGAAATAGTTGAAGTACCCGAATGCGCACATGGGAATATGGTGATCCATAACCCATTGAAAAGCCTGACCCGAGTCACTGTCCGAACCCAAAGCATCCCTTGCATCATCTTTGAACTTTTTTGTAATCTCCTCCAGAGGAGAATCTCCGTTCATCAGTTCAGAAGCAGTATCCTTCCATTTTAAAAGCCAATCCATGCTTGTATTCAATGTCTTATTCACATTCAAGGCAGGCCCGAAATGAGAAAAGAGCAGGAGCTGCAAATCCAGGGCCATGAATCCCTTCATTGTGTTGATATTTACGTCCGGATCGAACTCAGGGGGAGGGGTTGTAGGGATTACAGTGTCTAGATTGGGAATATATACCCCTGCCGCATCCCCTGTAAAAAGCCCCTTCTCCTTCTCTGAATAGATGCATATATGATGATTTGCATGTCCTGGGGAATCGATCATTCGGAGACTTTGACCTCTTCCCAGATCGACTTCATCACCATCTTTTACGGGAAGTATTCTGTCCTTTCCAATGGGCAGTACCTCTCCATACCATTTGTCTATTAGATCTCCAAAGACCCTCTTTGAACTGTTAACCAGTATTGAAGGATCCATCATATGCTTCGCACCTCTTTCGTGAACCACCACTTTTGCTTTTGGCATTTCATTGATAAGTGTGCCTGCTCCGCCTCCATGATCCAAATGAATGTGCGTTATAATGAGATATGATATATCCTGAGGATCGAACCCGAAGCCCCTTATCCCTTCAAGGACTGCCGGGGCTGATTTGGCGGGCCCTGTTTCGATGAGAGCCAATTCTTCCCCTGCCAGCAGATAAGCTGACGTGAAATCAGAAATACCAAATACGCCGGCATCTATGAGATATATAGTTTCAGCGACTTTTTTGTTGGCCATTTCTTTCCGACCCTCCCATTGAGTGTCCATCCAAAAACACGATATTCTTTTCAATGTCACGAAAGACAAATATTTAAAGAACAGGAATACATTGGGTATGCAAAAGTATACTGAGATGCACACCCTTATATGATTCTGATGCAGAGTTTACGAAAACAGACGTTTATGAATGGACACTGTTCAAAATTCCGTTTTTATTCATTCCCTCTCCACCGACTCAGGAGGAGAGGGAAGCCTTTGACTGTAAAAGACACATTCTCAATTCCCAATAATTTCACTTATCCTCTTATTGGCGCTGGCCACTTCTTCCGCTAATTGTTCAAAGAGTTCTTTAATCGGCAATATTTTATCGATTTGGCCGATACCTTGGCCGCATGACAGCATTCCTGCGGTCAGGTCTCCTTCATTTATGAGTTTCTCGTTCTTTGGCCCCGCTATGAAAGGGTACACCTTTTCAAAGGGAGCGTTTTCTTTTTCCAACTCCTGCAACTTCTTTGTGGCTTCAGTAATAAGACATCTATGCGTGTTTCCATATGGTCGCATTACTAGAGCAGTATCTGTCTCTTTAGATTCCAGAAGTGTTTTCTTTACATTGTTATGTATGGGACACTCTTCAGTCAAAAGAAGCCTTGTTCCCATGATGATCCCTTCAGCTCCCAGGGCGAGAAGAGACAGTATGCCCTTTCCGTTCGAAACACCGCCACCCCCGATTACGGGTATCTTCACTGCGTTCACAACAGCAGGAACGAGACAGAGGGTTGTGATATCGAGCATACCGGTCGCTCCTCCGTTCTCAAAACCCACGACTGTTACGGTATCAACCCCGACTGATTCAACCTTGAGTGCATACCGAACCCCCACACATTTATGACTCAGCTTTACTCCTTCGGGTTTCAACCTTGCCACAATGTCATCCGGGGCTCTGTGTCCGCTTGTCTCAACGACTTTGACCCCTTCTTCAATGATCACATCCATGTATTCATTGTTGTCGATGGGCTGCATCATGGGGAAGAGGTTTATATTGACGGCAAATGGTTTGTCTGTGGAATCTTTAATTTCTTTGATGGCGTCTCTAAAACTCTCTTTGCTTTTGTACCATGCTGATGGGAGAATTCCCAGACCTCCCGCCTCCGATATGGCGCTCACAAATTTAGCGTCCGTGACATACATCATTGTGCCGCCGACAAAAGGGTATTTTGTGCCAAACATCTCCGTGATCTTTGTTTTCAACATCTTTTTCCTCCTTCCTGATTAGTATGTTTTTTTGTATTTTCCTTATTCTTTTCAAACCATGTCTTTTCGACTTCAAGAGCATCAGAAGGAATGGTCTCCACCTTCCCAAGGAGTGATGCAAACACAGTAATCATGGCAGCTTTTTCTACGATTTCGCAACAAAACAAAGCACTTTTTGAATCTCTTCCGACACCTACCATTCCGTGGTTTTGCAGGAGAACGGCGTTCCTCTCGCTTAATGCCTTTAAGGCGTTTTCTGCCAATTGACCGCTTCCGGGTAAAGCGTATTGCGCCAATTCAATCTCGCCTCCCACATAGACCATCAATTCGTCTATCACAAGGGGGATTTGCTTGCCTGCAACAGCCATTGTGCTTGCAAAGACGGAATGGGTGTGAATGATGGCGGAAACATCTTCCCGGCACTTGTATATTGCAAGATGCATGGGAAGTTCTATTGAAGGCTCACGTTCCCCATCAAACACCGTTCCGGAAAAATCCGTCAAAACAATATCTTCATCCTTCAAGTCATTGTAGTCCATACCATTTGGAGTAATGGCAATGATATTGTGGTTGGTGACCCTGGCACTACAGTTCCCCGCAGTTGCCTGCACCAGACCTTTCTTCAGAACTTCCAGACTCGTCAGTCTGACTTCTCTTCGTATGTTCTCCATTCTATGCATGGTATCGTGTTATCGTGTCTTATCTGGCAGGAATCTGATGATCAGGTCATTGATCCATAACACTAAACGAGTTTTCCTAAAAAGTAAAGTGAAACTTCTTTTGTGCTTGAAATACATGGGATGAAATGCTTATAATTCATAGAGAATTGAATTGCAGCGTTCCGATGGGCGTTCCTTGTTCTGACGTTTTCAGAAAGTAACTTCTCAAAGGTCTTTTATGCGATGTTCTTTTATGGTGTATATTTGGCAATCACGAAGAGTCCAGTCCTGATTTCAAATTTCGGGTGACAGGAGAAAGAAACACAAGAAATGAACTCTTTGTTCAAATATCACAGCTTTTTAGACCCCAAGGTCCTCTCCATATACACAACTCTCACTTGTCGCTGGACTCTTTCTTGAACCTGAAATCCTGTGACCCTTGAACCCTAGGACGACTACTTGAGAAGTCTCTCGGAGAGCCTATTCCCCCCGAATGTGAAAAATGAAACCATATGATACTCTTTACATATATGAAATAAACGGTGAGATTAAAGGCGCCAAGGACAGGTTTCATGAAGATTTCTTAGGCTGCTGGCTTGAAGGAGGGTATTCATACCTCTTTTTTTCTGCAAAGAAGGAACATGAACTCAAGGGATTCGCCCTTTCTACCGATGAAAAGTATATCTCTGAGACTGTGCTCGACTACGAAGATTGGGAAGCAGCAGATAAGATCGCACCCTTCAAGGTGGGAAATCTCTTCATATGTCCTGTTTGGGATGAATATCAAGCCCGAGATGATGAGGTTATCATCAGACTGGACCCCGGAGTAATGTTCGGTTCCGGATATCATCCAACCACCAGAAAGTGTATTGAAGCCCTGTGGAGGATATATCAATGGGATTCCCCAAAAAGAGTTCTCGATATGGGAACCGGAACGGGTTTACTTTCCATTGTGGCAGCCAAACTTGGTGGAAAAGATATTCTTGCCCTGGATAATAACAATCTGGCCGTGGAGACTTGCGCAAGAAACATAGCCCTCAATGACTCAGAAAATGAAATAAGGGTTGTACACGGCGATGTTTTGGACTACCTGAAGAGGGAAGCGGATCTTCTTTGCGCCAATCTCCATTATGATATTATTGAAAAACTGGTGATGAATGATGCGTTCTATACAAAGAAGTGGTATATTCTCTCCGGCCTTCTCGGTACTCAGGTGAATAAGGTCCTGAGCATTTTAGAAGGGTCTTCCATAGATATAATAGAAACGGTAAGCGATCAATCTTGGTTTACCCTTTTGGGAAAGAGGTCAATCTAAGAAGGCAGGGATGTATGGATGGAGGTATTTACAATCTTATAATAAACCTGCCGTCTGATGCATTCATTTATGTAGGTAAACTCGGTGGTTTTCTTTTTAAGAAAGGGTACTATGTCTATACAGGAAGTGCCAGAAAAGGACTGAAAGCCAGGATTGAACGTCATGCAAGAAAGGAAAAGACTTTGCACT
>JAXHSZ010000241.1:0-7356 GCA_034190725.1 Thermodesulfobacteriota bacterium | reverse complement strand
CTTGTCTAACAACAGCTCTACCATTCTCAGTGCGGTGTTGTCATCAATTACGAGATTAACCTCTGTATCAAACTGGCAGATCGCTGATTCGATTACATTCGCATAGTCCTGAAGCTCAAAGTTATTAGACAATACCTTTACCGGAAAGTAAGGGGCGTGGCGGTAGTTTCTGCGTGGGAGTGATCCTGAAAAAAATGAACATTCATGGCATTTCTCTTCAGTTCGCATTTCACCACAGCATACACTGCATATGGAACCATTTTCAGTCCTGCATTTTCTCTTTCCTTTTCTGGAATTTGGAATTGCATACTGCACATTTTGCCATTCTTTACTCCACTTGTTTTGATTTTGTCTTTCTTTCCCGTTGATTCTTCGGCGGAGTCTCGTCGGAAGCTCACGATTCTTCTGCTGTTTTTACTGTAATATGGGTTTGTCATGAAAGAAGTATTGCATATGGGTGCTCAGAAATCTATAGATTTTCAGGCAATCATCATCTCTGGGTTCGTGTCCATCCAGAAATGAGATATTTTTTGCAAGGTCAAGGAAGACGAAGATTTTTAACAACAGGAATATATTGGGTAAATAAGGCATATTAGAATAGCCTCTACACGGCGCATCTGAAACCTATTAATCCAAACCTGTGAGGTGGTTCAAAACCTGTTCTATTGGCACACCTGCAAATAAAATCATAGTCCATGTAACACGAACTCTTCATTGATATGTAGTTTCTTGATTCATCATACCAACTCGATACCCATTCCACACAATTACCGGCCATATCAAAACAGCCATAGGGACTACAGCCGTTTTCATACTTGAATACCGGCGTCAAAGTGCCGATTCCCGCTCCGATGCAATTGCATTTATTCGAACTGAATTCATCGCCCCATGGATATATTCTGCCGTCGGTACCACGAGCGGCCTTTTCCCATTCAACTTCGGTCGGAAGGCGTTTGCCTTTCCATTGGGCATAGACCATAGCATCATAGTAGGTTACTCGTACGACCGGACAATCCGCTTCAGCTTCAGAGTATGTGTATCCTGTGAAAAATTCCTTGAACTCTCTATTGGTTACAGGAAAGGCATCAATGAAAAAGGAAGGTACATGAACTTCTCTGCATTCATCACCCATCAGAAAGATCCCTTCAGGGACAAGAACCATATTGTTTGGGGGTGACTCGTATTGATGGAAAGTCCGTTTCATAGGATCGATATTCTCCCTTTTTGCATGCATCACTTCCCTCATTGCTCCTGTAAGACTCCCTTGGATTTTTGCTTTATGGCAGGTGGAACAGACAAAGGGTGCGTTGGACATGTGGTCCATGCATATGCCGGATTCCCAGCATTCAATGCAATGGAACGTCTCTTGAAAATCATTGCATTTTCCGCAAAATGGGCAGTAAAGCTTCATTGACAGGGGAAAACTGAATGGCAGATCGAGCGTTTCCCCACCATCCAATTTTGAGCCACAATTGTAACAATATGAAGCACAAATCCTTACCCTGGCACGGCATTGTGGACAGGGGATCATCTTGACTCCACTTAAGGAGCTATTCTTTTCCATATTCTTTCCTACCGCGAGGCCATATCTTACTGAATCCTGAAATTGGTTGGAATGGAGGAACTGAATTGAATGGTGACAACTGTTCTTTCTTTACGCTCACTTGGATGTGAGTTTTACACGGGTTAAAATTTGATTGCCGTTGAAGCTACTTTTTTCAAAAAGCTCCTAAGAAACTTGAAGTGAAAAGCAAGTTTCTTTCTTGTATAACCCTGAAGCAAAGCGCTAGGGTCATTTGCTAAAATATTATTTCAAACCGAACTCATTGATGATTATCTTTTTCCAACACTATTCTTTCACGAATTACCCGAAATGAACCCCATAGCAGTCACAGTTTCTTAATGCTTTTAAAAAGTCGTCCTCATTGTGTATATCAGCAGGAAAGAAAGTGGCGCTCTTCCCCACCTCCTGGGGGCAGTGAGCATCGCTGCCTGCCGTATTCATCAGTCCCAGATCTTTGCTGACCTTTAATGACACAAGGCTTTCTATCGGGCTGCTTCTGCCGTTAAAGGCTTCCAGGCCGTCTATCATGCTGAAGATCTCTCTTTTGGCACCCACCTCTGGTGATATGGTCAGATCCCAGTCACCGTATCCCCTGTTGGGATAAAGGGGCCTTCTAAAAGGGTGTGCCGCAACCATTGTTCCATGACCTGCCTTCACCAATGACCTCAAAGATTTGATGCTCTTCATTTGTTTTTCATACTGCTCCATTCCAAAGACAAGAATATGGCCCATATCGGTTCCCACTTCCATTCCCCTAAAAACAAGAAAATCATGCACACGTGAAAGTTCCTCTGTCTCTTTCCTGTCCCACACGGCATTATGTTCCATGAAGCAGATGCCGTCCAACCCCCGTGATTTGGCATTCATGATGGCTGATTCAGGAGACAGACTGCTGCATTGAGAGTATCTGTCAGTATGAACGTGTAGGTCTATTATCATGCTCTTTTCACCAAAAGTCTCTAAACGATAACCAAACAGTTTTTCCAAGTTCAAGAAAGACGAAGATTGTAACCGCAGAAATGCATTGAGTACGTAGGGGTACATTGCAATGTGCCCTTACATCTGAGTCTGACGCAGAAATTGGATAAAATAGCAGTTTTCGTTCGGGCACCAATTATACTTTTACTTTCTTCATATTCCATTCATTCCAACCATCTTTATGACGGTATTCCACAATATGAAAAAATGAAACAGATGATAAATGCCTTTCTGCGCTGGCTCTTAGGATCTGTGCAAAAAAAGGGGGCGAATCACGAATCAAGACAATTTACAATGCCTGTATTGCACTTGTTTCAGTAATTGTCTCGTATCGCAGTCTGACCCCTTTGTTATACTCAGTGAATGTCCATGTATTGACAAAACCTGTTAATATGGTATGCCAAAAACTCTTTCAGCATTCTTGTAAAATACATTTTCTATTACTTCCGGTTTGTACCCTTCGTCCATCCAACCTTTAATGATTCGATCGAAACTGAAGAAGGGATAATCAGAGCCGAACATGATCTTTGTCTTACACCTGCTGTTTATCTCCCTTTTTAATTCTTCGGGGAAATACTTGGGCATCCAACCATGAACCTCATTATACACATTTGCTTTATGAACCAAGACGGATATCATTTCACTGTGGAAAGGCCATGGGCAGTGAGCCGTAATGATTGTGAGTTCCGGAAATCTGACGGCGACATCATCAACATGCGGAATCGGTCTCTCCGTACCCAGTTGTACGCCTGAACCACCGGGAGTACCCGCACCCATGGCAGTATGTCCCACACTGATTTTGATGGGGACTTTCTTATCATTGCAGAGTTGGTAAATGGGGAGAAATCTTTCGTCATTTGCTGGAACACCTGTCGCAGCTCCATAATAGAAAATACCGAATGATTTTGCTTTGTCTATATACTTCTCCAACTCAACCACATATTTATCAATGTCTGTAAACTTTCCAAAATTATAGGGCGCCCAACTCCCATAAACCACATCAGGATAACCGCTCTTGAGTTCTGCCATATAGTCGCCCATTGCCGCCATCTCATCGAAACTCTGGGGTTCAGGCACACAAAGTATTACTTTAACACCTGCCTCACGAAAAACGCCCATCATTTCATCTTCAGTCTGATAATATGGAATGGTCGTCTTGAATGTCATTTCAAAAAAATCTTTCAAATCCTTTGAAAACATTGCCCCTTTCTCGGTAGTCATCTGTGTTTGAAGATCAATCACTTTCATTCTTTCTCCTCCTTTAGCTGTAAGGTGTTCAAAATAGTAAAAAACAAGATATTATCCTGATTTTTAAAAAATAAAGTATAGGGGAGAGACATGTGTGTGTCAATGAAAAACTTGATGAGAAGTATTCATTTCGTGCTATGAAATAAAAAGCGGCAAGCAAACCTCAACGTCGGTCAAATTTTAATGCATGTACTGTATGAACGTCTGAGGGTTTGGGAAAATTCTCTGTGAATGTATAGAAAGTTTTATGCACGATTTTCGCAATTTGACATGTTGACAAAACACATTAACCGTAGTAAAAATTCTAAATAGTGTCTGAACGAAAACTAGGATTTTTCGTCAAGGTCAAGGAAGATCAACATTTTAACCGCAGGAATATATTGAATATTTTGAGGATTAAAAATATTATCTGACGTAGAGATTGGCAAAAAGACCGTTTTCGTTCGGACACTAAATATATAAATCAAAACCCGAAACAATATTAAAGCATGCATGTCCAAGGTATAAATAAAAGGAGAGACCTCCAATGGAAAGTAAAATATCGACTGCTATTCGGCTGAAATATCCTCCGGTCGCTCTGCTCTGGTCAGATCAAAAGCCTGAAAAGCCCGTTCAGTTTAAAAAAGGAAAATGGGGTTGTGTCATGTGGCTCGTGGCAAGTGCTGCAAAGGGAAAAACATCCGCTTGTGATGAAGAAACATTCGGTTGCTTTGGCGGCGGGGTTGGACTCGGTTTTGGAAATCAATATAGAAACTTTCCCGGCGGTGAGGAATGCTTTTGCCATTTTCTTTCTTCAGGGAACGAACTGTGGGAAACCGGCCGACAAATGGCAGATATGGTTAAACCATTCATGGATGCCGAAACATATGAACATTTTGTACATGGCGAGCGTTATCTCAAGTCTCCGGAACGAGTCAAAAAATTCATCGAATACCTCCCTATTACTGACATTCCTGCAAAATATGTTGTGTTCAAATCATTAGATTCCGTAAACAGTGAGAATGAAACTCCACAATCAATTATATTCTTTGCAGATCCTGATCAGCTCTCAGCATTAGTTGTGCTTGCTAACTATGGTCGTTGGGACAACGAGAATGTCATCATCCCGTATGCTGCCGGGTGTCAGACTATCGGTATCTATCCGTATCAAGAAAAAAAATCTGAAAAGCAGCGTGCCGTGGTAGGGCTTACGGATCTTTCAGCACGCGTGTATATCCGGAAACAGCTTGGGGACAACCTGATGACTTTCACGGTGCCTTTGACCATGTTTCAGGAGATGGAAGGAAACGTGGAAGGATCATTTCTCGAGAGATCCACTTGGCAAAGTCTACTCAAAATGAAAGAGTAATCCGTTGATAAAATGCCACTTGTGCGGTGAGTAAAGTTCACCGCTCACCGCAGTCCTGCTTACCTGCACAGGTGGAAAAAAAAGTATACATTGGTTGGAGTGACGTTTGACACTCTTCAAATAGACCGTCACCTGAATTGAGTGATTTTTTCCGTCACGAGAGGTTGTCGCTTCCTGAATATAGAGAAAAAAAATGATTCGAAGCAACGATAGTGAAGCCGATCCTTCAGTGAGTTCGGTTCGAATTGTTTTCTACTTCAAGCTCAATAAATTCGGCCTTGCAGTAGAAAAGAATAGCTCAATTTAGGTGACAATAAGAACATCAAGAATTGTACTTGACAAATCTCGAGATATACAGTATAAAGCTCTGACAAATTAAAAAAAGACAACTGTAATACAAAGGGGTATTGCAACATAGAAATGACGAAGGTGTCTATAAAAGAAGGCACCTTTTTTTTTAGGTGCTGGGAGAAAGGAGATTGTATCATATGAATTTGCAGCAACCAAATGCAAACGATGCCACCAGAACCACCAACCGTTCTCGAAGTGTAGTACCTATGAGCGGTCTTTGTACCCGTTGTATAGATGGTTGTCGTGGTAATTGTGAGGTTTTTAAAGCAACCTTCCGTGGCAGGGAATTGATTTATCCCGGACCTTTTGGAGAAGTCACAGCTGGAGGAGATAAGGATTATCCTATCGATTATTCTCATCTCAATATTCAAGGCTATGCTCTGGGCGCCGAAGGGTTGCCCAGCGGAGTCGTGGGCGATCCCGATACAGCCACTTTCCCGGCAGTGAGTACGGAAACCGAATACGGATGGGATATTAAGGTAAAGATGAAAGTTCCTATCTTTACGGGAGCATTGGGTTCTACCGAGATAGCCAGGAAGAACTGGGAACATTTTGCAGTCGGTGCCGCAATAGCCGGAGTCACTCTGGTGTGCGGTGAAAATGTTTGCGGTATTGACCCTCAACTTGAGCTTGACTCAAACGGAAAAATAGCAAAAGCCCCGGACATGGACAGGCGTATTGAAACATACAGAAGATATCATCAAGGGTATGGAGAGATCCTGGTTCAATTGAATGTTGAAGATACCAGACTCGGTGTTGCTGAATACGTGAGCAAGAAACACGGTCTCGACACGATTGAATTGAAATGGGGTCAGGGTGCCAAATGTATAGGAGGAGAGATTAAAGTCAACAGCCTGGAACGGGCCCTTGAGCTTCAGAAACGGGGGTATATTGTCACACCTGATCCTTCGGATCACATTAACCAGGCGGCCTTTAAGAGTGGCGCAATAAAAGAGTTTGAACGCCACAGCAGACTCGGATTTGTTGATGAAGAAGGTTTTTACGCCGAAGTACAGCGCTTAAGGGATCTGGGTTTCAAACGCATTACATTGAAGACCGGAGCATACGGTTTGAGAGAGTTGGCAATGGCTGTGAAATGGTCTTCAAAAGCAAAGATAGATCTCCTTACAATTGATGGCGCCCCGGGAGGCACGGGTATGAGTCCCTGGAGGATGATGGAAGAGTGGGGTATGCCGAGTCTTTATATTCATGCAGTAACCTATGATTTCTGCAAAAAATTGAGCGACCGAGGTGAAAGGCCACCGGATATTGCTTTCGCCGGAGGATTCAGCAGTGAAGACGGCGTATTCAAGGCCCTTGCTCTCGGTGCACCGTACTGCAAGGCTGTCTGCATGGGAAGGGCTTTGATGATCCCCGGTATGGTCGGCAAGAATATTGCAAATTGGATTGAGAAAAAGAATCTTCCAAAAACGGTGAGTGAATTTGGTTCAACCCCAGAGGAAATCTTTATTTGTTACGAAGAGGTGGCTGATCTCGTTGGCAGGGAGGAGATGAAAAACATTCCTTTGGGAGCCCTTGGAATCTATAGTTATGGACAGAAGATAAAAGTGGGTATGCAACAATTGATGGCAGGTGCCCGTTGTTTCAGCACACCAGTGATAACCCGTAATGAACTTATGTCCTTAACCGAGGAATGTGCAAAGGTGACGGGCATACCTTATGTCATGGATGCCTATAGGCAAGAAGCCGAGGCAATTCTGGAATCTTAAAAATTTCCATCAGTGCGGTTACCAGGTTCTCAGCTTGCTTGCTCAAACGCACGCGTCGAAAAATTGGTTTTGTAACACATACTTTTTAATGAATGAAATATCACAGTGAGGGGGGGTATCTTCGCAAGAGAGAGGTC
>JAXHSZ010000240.1:0-8644 GCA_034190725.1 Thermodesulfobacteriota bacterium | reverse complement strand
ACAGAAAAGGTTCAAACGTGAGGTCATCGCAGAGGCTGCCGGTCTTCTCTCATTCTTGGCAATTCGTACGAACGATAAGGTGGGAGCCATCCTTTTCAGTGAACACGTGGACAAGTATATACCACCTCAAAAAGGCGCGAGTCATGTGTGGAGACTGATAAAAGAAATTTTTTCCTTTGATCCGCCCTCAAAGACAACGAATATCGGGGAAGCCCTAGATTATCTGAATAGAGTCGTGAAACGACATGCTATTGTATTTCTGATATCCGACTTCATGGTGCGAAATCCTGAAGAAAAGTTGGAACGTCAATTGATGCTCACGTCAAAAAAACACGAAATCACAGCTCTCAAGGTCAGAGATCCTGCGGAAGAGACGCTGCCTCGTGTTGGTTTCATACGAATGGAAGATCCTGAGACCGGGGTGTCTGTCTTTGTGAATACCAATGATAAATTTGTAAGACAACGATGGAAAGAGATGATTCAGGAGACGGACACCGCCATGACAAAGGTTTTTAAAAAATCTCAGGTTCCATTGGTGGAGTTGACCACAGATGGATCAGTGGTGGAGCCTTTGACCGCCTTCTTTCATCACAGAGCGATACATCGATAAAAAATGAATGGGGAGCTATTTTTATAATGAAACGAATCTTGATCCCAAATCGCTCAGATCGATATTTTTTGTTTGGAAGGCCACAGAACAAAATGAAAACCCATTTGCAATGTACTCTTTCTTTGATCTTTCTTCTTTTCTTGGTTTTTGATGAGCAATCTGTTTGTGCCCAGGCAGAGAATACGCCATTGTCTATGAAGGCATTGTTTTCTTCAGAGAAGGCAAGACCCGGTGATGTGGTCACTCTTACATTGTTGTACAAACTTCCAAAAGGGGCAAAATTTCCTGATAAACCCTTCATCAATGGGCTGGAAGAGTTCACGGTTATATCCACAGAAATAAGGCCCAATGAAGCAACAGTAAAACTCATAGTAGACACCTTACACACCCTTGAAATCCCAAAATTGACCTTGTCTTTTATTGACGAAAACAATAAAAAACAAGAAATAACTGGTGATCCCATACAACTTCAAGTCATATCGGCTCCTGAGGCTTCATTTAAAAATCTCGATATACGAACCATCAAAGATATCATGCCTGTGAATTGGATCCTGTGGAAAAGATGGCTGCCTTACCTCTTTATCGCTTCAGGGGTCTTTGCTGCCTTTGGAGTCTGGTGGTTCCTACGGACACGAAAAAAGAAACTGGATATTTCTTCTTTTTCTGAACCTCCTGACAAAATTGCGCTGAAAGCCCTTGAAGATCTGGAAAGTTCAGGTCTATTTGAGAAAGGAGAAATCAAAGGATACTACTTTTCCCTTTCTGAGATCGTCAGAAGATATATGGAAGAGATCCGTTCCTTCCCTGCCTATGAATTGACGACTGAGGAGATTGCTGCTCATGTTCATACTGATGAAGACAGAAAGATCGTCAGAATCCTCAGGTATGCTGATCTGGTAAAATTCGCTGATGATCGTCCCACCGTTGCACAGAAAGATGAGCATCGGTTTCAGACACGTCAATACATAGAGAAAACAAGCATGGAAAGAGAAGAAGATTTGCCGAAATTTTAGGCACTTTAAACTTTAGACACTTTAGCTCACTTCAATTGATAATTATGTTTCGTTTTGCTTATCCATACGCCATGGCAGGCTTCATTCCTGTTTTCCTTTTGCTTGCCGTTAAGATCCGACATAAAAAAGCAGCTGTCACCTTTTCAGGTGCCGGATGGATCAAGGAAGCCATTGGGAATCGAAGTGAATGGGCGGAAAAAGTTCCTTTGATCTTACGGTTTATCTGTCTTATCCTGCTTGTCTTTGCCATATGTCGTCCTCAACTTTACAGTGTTTCTCGAGAGACTCAATCGTCAGGGGTAGACATCATCTTGTGTCTGGACACATCCGGCTCAATGCAGGCATTGGATTTCACATTAAATGGCGAGTCCGTGGACCGCCTCACAGCAGTGAAAAAAGTGGTGAGTGACTTCATAAAAAAAAGAGAGCATGACAGAATCGGACTGGTTGTTTTTGGGAAACATGCCTTTACTCAGGCTCCTTTGACCTTGGACAAAGGGCTCCTCTTGGGATTGATCAACAGACTGGAGATCGGTATGGCTGGAGACATGACAGCTATCGGTTCCGCCCTTGCAGTGGCCGGCAAACGCATAAAAGATATCCCTGCCCACACAAAGATCGTGATCTTATTAACGGACGGCAGAAATAACTTTGGTGACATCAGTCCTGCTGAGGCTTCTCAGGCCGTGAGTTCCCTCGGGATCAGAATCTATACAATAGGCGTCGGCAGCCGGGGTCCAGTCCCATTCAGAGTGAAGGGAATCTTTGGGGAACGGATGGTCTATCAACGTGTAGACCTGGATGAAGAAATTTTGAGAAAGGTTGCAGATATGGGCAAGGGAAGGTATTTCAGAGCCTCGGACAGCAAAGAACTTACAAGCATATACGAATTGATAGACCAGGCGGAAAAGACGGAAATCAAGGTAAAGGAGTTCTTCAATTTCCGTGAGCTGTATCTGTACTTTCTTGTTCCTGGTCTCCTTTTTCTTCTTGCGGAGATATCTATGAGGAGTTTCCTGGTGAGGACCATCCCATGACCTTTTCAAGACTCTGGTTTCTCAATTTCATATGGTTTCTCCCGTTTCTGATATTTCTATTGATCTTTTCCGGAAGAAAACAGAAACAGGCCCTCAAGGGATTTGCAGAGGAGAATCTTCTCCTCAGACTCTGCGCCCCGGAAGGACAAAGCAGGCGGGTCATCCGGAGCATCTTTCTGATTCTTGCAGTGGGGTTGATGATCCTCAGTATTGCAGGTCCCAGATGGGGTGAGTATATTCAAGAGGTCACACAAAAAGGCGTTGATATTATAGTCTGTGTAGACGTTTCCACAAGCATGCTTGTGGAAGATGTGAAACCGAATCGTCTTGAAAGAGCCAAACGAGAAGTAATGGATCTGATAAAAGTGATACAGGGCGACCGGATGGGTTTGGTTGCTTTTGCAGGAAAGGCGTTTCTGCAGTGCCCTCTGACCCTGGATTACAATGCCCTCGTGATGTTCCTGAATCAATTGTCACCTGATTTGATCCCTGTTTATGGCACGGATTTGGGAGATGCCATCAACACTGCCCATGCCTCATTCAATACAAAGAGCGCCACAGATAAGGTGATACTTCTGATCACGGACGGTGAGGACAACGAAGAAAGGGGGCAAATGGCCGCTGAAAGGGCAGGAGATTCGGGAATCAAGATATTCGTGTTCGGAATCGGCGATCCCTCTGGCGGGCCTGTACCTCAAATGGGAAAGGGAGGGTTTGAAAAGGACAAAGCGGGAAAACTCGTCCTTTCCAGGTTGGAAGAGCATACCCTGAAAGACATTGCTAAAGTCTCAGGGGGCAGTTATGTAAGATCCATTGAGGGTGACATGGACCTTGACCGCCTTTACTTCGACGGGATACGTAAAAAAACGGAAGCAGGTATTTTGAAAACAGGGAAAATCAAAATATTTGAGGAACGTTTCTACATCTTTCTCATCGCTGCTCTGATTGTATTATTGTTGGAGGGTTTCTTGGATGAAAGACTCTTTCAAAAAAGGATTCATTAGTTTTCTGGTTTTGGCAAGCACATACGCTTATGCCTTCGGAGAAGACAGCGGTGAAGAGCTGTACAGGCAGGGCAAGTTTAAAGAGGCAATGGATGCCTTTCAAAAAGCGGATATGGATCACCCAAAAGAGATACGCTTTCGTTACAATCGGGGTTGTGCAGCTTTTCAAAACGGTGAACTCGAGGCTTCCGGAGCGGCATTTACAAGTGTGTTGAAACGGAGTGATGACAAAGAGGTCCGCTTCAGGTCCCTATACAACAGGGGTGTAATTGCCTTTAAAAATGGAGATTTTCACTCTGCAGCCGAAGATTTTCAAGAGGCATTGAAGCTGAAACCGACTGATGAGGATACGAGATTCAATTTCGAACTTTCCCTTCGCAGAAAGACGGAGGAAGAGCAGAAAAAAGATCAAGAAAAAGACCCTTCTCAAGAAAATAAAGAGAGAGACAAAAAAGACCCAAAGGAGAGAGAGCCCTCCCAGGAGGAACTGAAGAGAGTCGGGCCCAAAGAGGAGAATGGGCAGGAAAACAAAAAGATCCAAGGAGAAGGGCCAAAGCACGAAGAGAAAGATCTCTCCGGCGAGTTGGAGGGAAAGGACAAAGATAAAGGTGCAGACGAGAAACCTCTGCAGAGCATCCCTCTAAACGATTCCCAGATGGCAAGAAACAAGGCCGAAGCCCTCTTGGAAAATGCGAAAGATGATCCTTCCATAGTAATGAAAATGATGAAGAATCAGAAAAAAGAAACAAGCAGGTCAGGGAAAAAATGGTAGCAAGTAAACAAGGGATCCTTTATTTCATTACTATCTCAGCTCTGTTTCTTTTGTATTCAGTCGGATGGGCAAAGAGCCCGGTTTCCATATATCTCAAAATGGATCGCACAGAAGTAACTCCTGCAGATACCGTGAAACTTATGGTTACGATAAAAGGTGAAAAGAAGGCCTCTGCTCCGTCCATCTCCGGTCTTGAGCCTTTTCATGTAAGGCAGGGAGGAACCTCAAGTCGTTTTCAGATGATCAATGGAGAGATCAGTCGAGAGTTGGATTACATCTTCTATATCACCCCGAAGAGGACAGGAATATTTATCATCGGACCTGCTCAAGTCACACTTAAAAAGAAAACATACAAAAGTCAAACTCTGAAACTTACGGTTCAGGATGCTCCTTCACAACCTGGGGATGAAGGAGCGCCATTTTTCGTAACGGCCGCCTTGTCTGCCGATACAGGATATGTGGGCCAGCAATTCATATATACTGTGAAGTTCTATCGCACTCAAGATGTCAGAGATATTTCCTTGACCCCACCGGATGTGGAAGGTCTTGCAATGAAGAGGTTAGGAGATCATAAAGAATACATATCCTCACTGCAAGGGAAAAACTACTCCGTCATTGAGTTACGGTATTCTCTGACTGCTGAAAGGCCCGGATCATTTGTCCTTCCGCCCACGTATTTCAAGATGAGCGTCCTTGAACGGCAAGATCCTTTCTCCAGAAGAAGCCCTTTTGATGATAGTTTTTTCGGCTTTACCAGGACCAGGCCTCTCTCACTGGGATCCAATGCTATTGAGTTTTTCATAAAATCCCTTCCCGATGAAGAACGGCCTCAGGATTTCTCCGGACTGATAGGTCAATTCTCAATGAAGGCCACTCTTCTCCCTCAAGAAGTGAAAGAGAATGAATCGGCTACATTTTCCGTAATCATTTCAGGGAAAGGGAATGTCCGATTGATTCCTGATCTGAAGATCCCTGAGGTTGAGGATGTAAGGACTTATGCAGATCAACCCGTACTCAATGTTCAAACAGGATTCGATGGAATTTCGGGAACAAAAACAATGAAGTGGGCACTGGTTCCGCAAAAAGAAGGATCCATCAGAATCCCCATAATGAGTCTGAGCTACTTTGATCCGAATTCAGAAAGCTATCGTAGAATAGCAACAAAACCTCTTACACTTCGCATCACACAGGGTAAAAATCAACAAAAGGTTGCCATAACCGAAGAGAGGATTGCAATCAAGGAACCCGTGAAGAGCGAAGTGAAAATGGAAGGTATCGATATCTTCTCGATTCATGAACGATCGGAGGCCATGAAGGTACGAATGGTCACATACCTTGATACCTGGATCCTATGCCTGTTCTTATTGGCGCCTCCTTTTGGTTTCATCGTTATCTTTGGGGTGAATCGATCCAGGAGAAAAATCGAAGCTGATAAAAAGGCGTTAACAAAAAAGAGGGCTAAACAAAAATTTTTCAAAGGCATAAAAGCCCTGCGCGGACCGTATCAATTGTCCGATTTAATGAGGATCACCAACCTCTATCTCAATGAGCGTATGGGCCTGGGAGGAGGAAGCCTGACTTCAAATGAAGCTTACGAAGCACTCCTGACAAACGGTGTGAAAAGACCATTGACTGATGAGGCAAAAGAAATCCTATCGCATCTGGAGTCCATGGTGTATACAGGCGCTGGAGAGGAAGACAAAGCAATCAAAATAAAAGAAAATGTAATGATGATCATAAAAAAGATAGACAAGGAATTACAGTGAACCGTTTGAAGAAAATAAATCTCACCATCTCCTCCTTTCTTTTGATGTGCCTTATAATGATCACTGTTGTTAGAGATTATTCCTCTGCTGAAACGGGACATGAAACCTTCCTCCAGGCCAATCAGGCATATAAAGAGGGGAACTATGAAAAAGCTGCCTCTTCGTATCAAGAATTGATCATCGCAGGGAAAATCAACGGAAGTATCTTCTATAATCTTGGAAACTGTTATATGCGCATGAATCGTCCTGGCAAAGCGATCCTGAATTATGAGAGAGCCAGACGATTCATACCCAGAGATCCTGATTTGGATTTCAATCTCCGGTATGCCAGAGACAGGATCAAAGACCGTATCGGCAATCCTTCATCCTTCACCTTTTCACAATGGCTTAACAACTTCAATTGGTCAGAGATCTTCTGGTCATTTGTGATCATAAATCTATTTTTCTGGGTGATCCTCATCCTGCGGCTCTGGATAAAGTCGGAATGGACCTTTTATGTTCTTATGGGTCTTTCCCTCTTGTGGATTGTTTTCGGGATTTCAACAGGAATAAAATGGTATGTAGAAACTCATGACACAAGAGGAGTCGTGGTTGTTTCTGAAATTACCGTACACGCAGGCCCTGATGAAAAAGACACAACCCTTTTCAAACTCCATGCAGGAACTATTGTTACGTGTGAACGTGAGGACCAGGGGTGGCGGATCATTCAGCTCACCCCTGAAAAGAGGGGCTGGATAAAGTCTGAATGGGTTGATCAGATTGCTTTGCCTCGTCATAAGACCACTGGTGGTCTTCATCCATAAAGGCACATATCTCATGAATTTTTTCTGCTGAGATTCTCGCGAAACTCATATCATAAAACGCCTTTCTGAAAGCTGATCCTTGACCTCTGCAAACCGTTACAAAATATTTTGCTCCAATAAAATTTCCATTTTCGAGGAATACTCTTGCTTCCAGAACTTTACCGAATCATCACTTGATCTCAGGTTAATTATTATGTACAATGTCTTACAACTAAAAAATAAGGATTGAAAACTGTATCATTTTAACATCCCATATTCAGGTCAGATTTATATACTCCGGTTGAGTAAAACCGCAAGAATAGGAATACCTCTTTCAATGATTTTATGATTGCTGAGCGTATAATTCTGACAATTTGTTTTTACACAGGCCCTACAGGCTCATGATTTTTGGGATTATATTAATTACTTTTTCCACAGAGATTACCGATGATGGAAAGTTGGAGAAAGATCGAGGTTTGTTCTATGTTCAATGCTATAACGGATGTTAAAGGTATAAAAGTCGGGCATGCGAGTAATTTCGAGGGGTATACCGGGTGTACGGTGATTTTGTGCGAGGATGGAGCCACCGGAGGGATTGACGTGAGAGGATCGGCAGCAGGAACACGTCAGACAGACTCACTCCAGTCACAACATCTTGTTGAGGAGGTCCATGCCGTGCTCCTCTCCGGTGGCAGTGCTTTTGGTCTCAACGCAGCAGGAGGTGTGATGAAGTACCTTGAAGAAAAGGGCATAGGGTTTCCCACATCCGTCGCAAAAGTCCCGATAGTACCCACGGCAATAATATATGATCTCTCCTTTGGGGATCATACCATCCGCCCTACCGAGGAGATGGGTTATGAAGCATGCAAGTGTGCAGAATCAGGCCAAGTGAAAGAAGGAAGCATCGGTGTCGGTACCGGAGCTACCGTGGGGAAGGTCTTCAGCACGGAATGTGCTATGAAAGGTGGTTTTGGTACTGCATCAAGAGCGCTTCAGAATGGTCTGGTTGTTGGAGCAGCAGTTGCAGTCAATGCCTTCGGAGATGTGGTGAACGATGAGAACGGTCAGATCCTTGCAGGAGCCAGAGATTCTGAGAATGGACCTGGAATCGTGAACTCTTTTGAACGTATAAAGGAGGGAATAACCAGCAGGGAAGAATTCTTTCAAAATACAACATTAGGCGTTGTGGCTACCAATGCTCTTTTAACCAAGAGACAGGCCATTAAGGTTTCTCAAATGGCACACACAGGGTTTGCAAAGACCATATCTCCGATTCATCTCACATCCGATGGAGATTTGGTAATAACCCTTTCGATGCGCCAAGTGCAAGCAGATATGAATGTGATCGGTCTTCTGGCTCAAGAGACAATAGCAGAAGCGGTTAAAAGGGCGATAATGGCCGCAGATGGATTCGGTATTATTCCTGCTTACAAAGATTCAGCCTGTGCAGTTAAGTAAGATTGTGGTTGGTCAGATTCGCTCCTTGCCGGTTCCTTGTTTCATTTGTTTCTTATACGCAAGAACTCTGCAAGCATCAGAATAGGAATACAAATCAAACAATCCATTTACAGATACAATCGTATGGTAGCCTGTAGTTCATAAGAAGCACACGAAACAAGGAACCGGCAAGGAGTGAACTTGGCTCACTGCACAAGTTGTA
>JAXHSZ010000024.1:0-3428 GCA_034190725.1 Thermodesulfobacteriota bacterium | reverse complement strand
AACCTGAAACCATGATTTGAGTGTTTGTGATGATCCATCCTCACCGTACAAGAGCATCAATGATAAGGTCCGTGAACGGTTACGAAACTTAAAGCTGAAAGCACGTTTCTTTCATGTATAACCCTGAAGCAAAGCACCAGGATTATTTGCTAAAATGTTCCCAAATTTCATATTCGATTTCCAGAATTTCTGTTAAAAAAGTGGCATGCTGTATCAATTGTAACCAAAGGACAACTTATCATTTTTTTTACTAACTGAAACCTTGCCACCTTTCACAAGACGCCCAAAGAGAATCTCATCAGAAAGAATGTCTTTGATTTCAGTCTGGATCACTCTGGCGAGAGGTCTTGCTCCAAAACGGGGATCATACCCCTTCTCCGCCAGCCATGCCCTGGCTGCAGAAGAGATATGAACAGAGACTTTTTTCGGTGTGAGTTGCTGATTCAGTTCAGCGATAAACTTGTCCACCACCTTTTCCATAATCTCAACAGTCAACGTATTGAAGTGAATAATCCCGTCAAGTCGATTTCTGAACTCCGGACTGAAGAACTTTTCAACGGCTGTCTTCCCTTTACTTTCAGTATCATACTGGCCGTCACCAAAACCGATTGTCTGAGTACTCATCTCCCTTGATCCCACATTCGAAGTCATGATAACGATCACATTTCTAAAATCAGCTTTCTTCCCATTATTATCAGTAAGCGTAGCATTGTCAAATACTTGGAGCAGAATGTTGAATACGTCCGGATGTGCTTTCTCTATTTCATCCAAGAGTAACACGGCATAAGGGTTTTTGCGTATCCCGTCCGTGAGTAAACCGGCCTGATCAAAACCGATGTATCCCGGAGGTGCGCCGATCAGACGGGCCACAGTGTGTCTTTCCATATATTCGCTCATATCAAAGCGAAGGAAATGAACCCCAAGAATGTTTGAAATCTGCCTTGCAACTTCAGTCTTTCCGACCCCTGTCGGACCTGTGAATAAAAAAGACCCCACAGGATTGACCGGTCTGGACAGCCCTGCGCGGGATCGCTTTATGGATGTGGTGAGAGATCGTAATGCTTGGTCCTGTCCGAAAACCACCTCTTTCAATCTGTCCTCAAGAACCTCCAATCTGCTCTTGTCGGATGTGGAGACGCTTACCGGAGGTATCTTTGCTATCTTTGCCACTATCTTTTCGATATCAGAAGGGTTGATATACTTTCGTGATGGATTTCCCGAAATCCTGACAGCTGCTCCTGCTTCGTCTATTACATCGATGGCCTTATCCGGAAGATACCTGTCATTGATGTACTTGGCAGACAGTTCAGCAGCCGCTTTGAGTGCCTGATCTGTATAGGTTATATCGTGATGCTCCTCGTAGGCGATCCTCAGACCTTTCAGTATTTTATATGTTTCCGATACTGTCGGTTCCGTTATTTCAACCTTCTCAAAACGACGAGACAGGGCCCTGTCTTTCTCGAAATAGTTTTTATAATCCTCATATGTAGTTGACCCTACACAGCGAAGCTCACCTGTTGCCAGAACCGGTTTCAAAATATTGGACGCATCCATCGACCCTCCGCTTGTGGCTCCCGCCCCAACTATTGTATGGATCTCATCAATGAACAAAATTGCGTCCTTTCTCTTTTGTAGAGCTGTAATGACTCCTTTTAAGCGCTTCTCAAAATCCCCTCGAAACTTTGTGCCGGCTAATATGGCACCGAGATCGAGAGAGTAGATACGGGCATCCTTCAATATATCAGGAACGGACCCATCATATATCTTAATGGCCAATCCTTCAGCCATTGCCGTCTTCCCCACGCCGGGATCTCCCACAAAGACCGGATTATTTTTACGTCTCCGGCACAGTACTTCGATTGTTCGCTCCATTTCAACTTCACGAGAGATGAGTGGATCTATCTTTCCTTGAGCCGCTCTTTCAACCAGGTCACTGGTGAAAGCCTTAAGAAAATCTTTCTTTTCTCTCCTTTCTCGTCTCTCCTCCCTGTCCTTTCCTTCATCAACATCCGTCTTTTCAAATTCCCTTAAATCCTTAGGAGAGTCCTCATCGGGAGCATTGTCTGAGATGTAGCACAAGACATCAAGGCGGGTAATACCTTCTTGGTGAAGGAAATATGCAGCATAAGAATCCCTTTCCTGGAAGATTGACGCCAGTATATCCCCCACATAAATCTCCTCCTTTTCCGCAGATCTTGCATGGTTGACAGCCCTCTGGATCACCCTCTGAAAGCCTATGGTCTGCTGAAGCACATAATCTTTTTCTTCAGGAACGCTCTCCATCTTTTCATTTAAAAATTCTTCAAGGGCATTATTGAGATTTTCTATATTCCCACCACAACCTTCAATAATCTCTGTACCTGTTCCATCATATAGGATTGATAGGAGCAAATGTTCAATACAGAGATACTCGTGACGTCTTCTTTGCGCTTCTCTTACTGCAAAACTGAGTATTGCACTGAGTTCCTTACTTATCATGATCTAATCCTTCTCCATTGAGCATTTAAGTGGAAAGCCTTCTTGCCGGGCAACGGTATGTACAGTATGAACCTTTGTTTCAGCAACTTCATAGGTGTATACACCACAAAGCCCGACTCCTTCTCTGTGTACCTTGATCATCGTGATCATGGCCTCATCTGCCGATTTGTTGAACACATGTACAAGAATCTCAACAACAAACTCCATAGTGGTGTAGTCATCATTGTGAATAAAGACTTTGTACATGGGAGGTTCTTCGACTTTCTGCTCAGTGTCTGAAAGAACCAAACCTTCAGCTTCGGGGTCATACTGACTCATATGATTGTTCTCCAATAACAACAATCATGGATTTTTTGAATAAAACTAATCATATTCATATCCACTTGTACTTTAAACTCTATACCTATGTTGAGCGGTTCAACGTTCACGGTTCCCGGTTGAAGATCCCTAGCTGGCTAAAATCAAAAGGATTATACCTTAATAAGGGCGACACCTATTTTTCACCCAATGGGTGAAAAAGACAAATCTGAGTATTGTGTTATAAAGAGAGTGATGTCAACAGATTATAACCTTTGAACCTTGAACTCTGAACCTTGAACTCTGAACCTTGAACCGATCACTTTAGGCTATATTAACATAATACTACTCTATTTTTCAATATGTCATTTTTTATCAGCTGTAATTACTACAAATGAAAACATATGATGAATTCTTGTTGGAGATAACTGCGACAAAAACGTATTGTCATACTTTTTGTTGATGTTTTTCTATTACAATCTAAGGATTATAGGGAGTCAGGTCAAGAGGAGATCTTATATTGCGGATATTGTGATTGAGGAGTGGATAAAAATGGCCTGAAGACGGGACAATAAAATGGGAAGTAATTATTACCTGAAGTATAGAATGATGTAATATGACTTAATATATTGAATAATAAAAACTAATTGATT
>JAXHSZ010000239.1:0-5298 GCA_034190725.1 Thermodesulfobacteriota bacterium | reverse complement strand
CTTTCAGGATTGGCTGAAGCTTGCCTTTTTGCAGGCGAAGCAACCAGACTTTGTCCCTGGTCAGTTATAGCAAAAACCGAAGGAGTTAAGCTCTCACCTCCGGCATTTTTGATCACTTTTACTCTCCCGTCTTCTATGACAGCCGCAACTGAGTAGGTAGTCCCAAGGTCAATCCCTATTGCTTTGCTCATGGTTTCTCTTTCTGTGAATAGTTTGTACTTGATGATTGAACAAAATGTATTACTCCTGAAATAACTCCTTTTAATTTCAGGTTTTTTTAAGTTTTCGGTCAGCCACTACTTAATGATGCTCAATACATTATGAGTTCTTGCACTTTTCCAACTACATCTGGAACACCCTTCATACAATAATTGTTTTATGAAAGCTGTTCTCCCACATTGCGGGCAGGTCTCAGTCTCATCCCCATACTGGTTTGTTTTATCCTTGTTTATGATTTCCTTGAGTACTTTGTCCCATTCCTCTAAAGTATCGCCGGAAAAGGTTGCTACTCTTTCCGCCCCATTGACGTCATGGAGGACATCCAACACCTTTTTTCTATTTAGAAAGCCGCCTGGGTCTCTTATCCCTATCCGGGAAGAAATGAGTTTGTCTGTGGGAATTTCAAGAAGGACTTCTCTTTTGAAATCATAAAGCCAAAACAGTCGCTTATTCGTAAGATGGAGAAACCCCGGTTTCCAGGTGTTCGATGCAATACTTTCAGACTCCGTAAGATACCATAATTTGCTGCGTATAAGAACCTGTTCTCCCTCATCCACATGAGAAGCTGTTCTTTCTTCAAAATGAAGAAAAGGAATTTCCTTTTGTAATGGAATTCCCATATCATTCATTCTTTTTTCTATGGTCTCTTTCAAGTGTCTCACATTGAGGGCGCGCAATCTGCTTACCTTCTCTCCGTCCAGAAGGAGACAGAGTTCTTCCCTTTCTCTGGTTTTAAAATCTTTCTCAACCCTTACAATCAATCCTTTTATCTTTTCTAAAGGAGTTTCAAATAATACTTCACAGAAATCCGAATGATAGAGGGCCAATGTGGTGCTGGTGAGATATATATAACCGTATCTCCAGGCTGTGATTATCCCTTCATCAGAGTAATATGCCCCCAGAATCTTGAGAATGATTTCTTCTCCCTGGGTTCTGGACATTTCTTTTTTTCTTCTATGTTCCGTCTCCCAGGCACGTGTTCTCTCATCCCAGGCTTGCATCACCCCGTATTTCAGCATGGTCTCCATACCGGCCAGAGCCGCCCTCAGGCTAACCCCAATCAAAGGAATACCTGCAACAGAGACAATAAGATCAGCATGGATTACCAGACCCTTGTCCAGGAGTCTGTCAAGGAGATCAACCAGTGTTGCGTTGGTATTGCGCTGAGGTTCCATCTGACCGTCTACTCCTGTTTCATTCTCATTTATACAAAGTTAAATGGCGGCCAGGGACCGGTGTAGCGGACAGAGAATTCATTCATTGTATCTATCCTTTCCAACTCATCTCCCAATATGTAACTGTTCTCTTTGGGAAGCAAACAGGAAAGATTCATAAGCATCTTTTTGTCTTCAGACTCTGCTTGTTTGGTCTTTTCTATTTGAATATCATCAACAAGCGGTTTGATCTTTTCATAAAACTCCCTGAAGTACCGGTCTGCTTCCTTTTCCATAGCTTCTCTCATAGTGTCTTCTAACTTCTGCCTGTACATATAGGCAAGACCTTTCGGTTTTGTCTTTATCTCCTCATTTAACGTTTTGATTTCAGAACTTTCCTCTGTGAGTTTTTGAGCCACAAGTTTGGGGTTCCAGAAGATCTGCACTCCATATTCTGCCTCCCCTTTGACTTTTTTTATCTTTGACTTCAGGTTTCCGTATTCCTCTTTTAACCAATTCTTCATATTTTCCTCAGGATCACAATCCCCATTTCCTGAAATTATTGTATCAAACGCTATGGGAAGCACTGTTCCGAATTTTTCCCATGCTGCGTCTATAGTCTTTTGATGTGTAAGAACCCAACTCTTTATCACATCTTCATCTTCTGATCGATATGGTTCTGGGCAGCAATCATGGACTACCCCACAGATATCCTCATAAGGAACAGTATACACTTCATTTTTTTCTATCCCGATGTTACCGAAGTTTACCCTTTCACTCCCTTCAACAATACAGTAAAGATATCTTCCGAGGTTGTCACTCTCAAGAGTATTTGTCTGACAGCTTTGTAGGTCAAATTCTGATACTGAATCGAATCCGGGCTCTTTAAATGTGACATTTTCGTATAAAGGAATACTTTCAGGCGTGGGTGGAGACTCCTGTAATATGTCTTCAATAGCTTCAGTAATTGCATTCCGAATAGCCGCCCTCAGCTCAGGAAGGAGGGAAGTTTTTACCATCTCTCTTATTGAATGGACAGCCTCTGCAAGTACGTTCTTCAATTCTTGCCTGGCCATCTGCTCTATGATCTGTTTGATATCCACGGACATCCTTAAAACCCCTGACTTTGGATTTCGTTGTTCAACCTTGCAGGATCTATTATCTGGTCAATGATCTCATCAACTATGCTATCCAGGCCATCTCTTACTGATTTGACTGATTCGCTTATTCCTTGCTCTATTTTTATATCCTCGATAGCCGTATCAAGATCCATCAGGGCCTCTCCTAATCTTTCCATTTCTTCCTCTTCCAGGCTTCCTCCTTCCATTCTCTTCATCGCCTGAAGTTTCAGAGCATCTTTGATTATTTCAACCAGCGCAATAACCAGGCCTAATACACCATATTTCAAGTTGTTCTCGTCGATGTCTATTGGCATTTTTTCTTAATTGAGTGCTATGAAATAGAAAGCTATACCTGATACCTGATACAATCCATCTTTGGGTATTGGTTTTTTATGTCTCAGCCTCTTGAGATAATGACTTTGCTTTACTGCTTATCCACCCGCACCATGGGCAGCCGATGGTAATCAGCTCCGCCACAGGGACTCTTTTATCACATTGAGGACAAATATCTTTTCTGGCAATGCTCTCATTCCATGCAGGTAACTCAAAATTGGTTCCCGATGGGAACTCTAATCCGTATTTTGCTGCTGTTTCAAATGATGCTATGGCTGCCCTTATTTTAATGCCCAGCAATTCAAGCCCGGCCACAGATACTGTAATGTCGGCATTAATCACTAGTCCCTTATCCAGAATTCTATCAATTATATCAGAGAGAGTCGCGGCCCCATCTCGAGACGGTTGTAAGGCCATTTTTTTCCTCCTTGAGAGGTTGAAATTGAGTTCCATACATCTCCTGAGCCAGATATGCCAGGTCAGCAATTCCGTTCGTGTCATGTGCAATTTCAGACACATGGGCCACTGTACGATCCATATAGTATTTTCTTAAGTTCTCTATATGTATTCGTTGATCAGATCTTGTGAAGGAGCAGAAATTGCAGTCATTGTGTGGTATGACTTTGTTTACTACAATCTGCCGGCATGAAATACTGAGTCGCTCAAGACCTTCCAGAAGCCGCATGAGTTCATGAATCACCATTGCCTCAGGAGCGGTAATGGCTACAAATTCGGTTTTTTGTCCATTCATCAGGGCTTCATGGACCTTTCTTACACTTCTGGCCATTTCAAGGGCTTTTTCTGCAACCCCCGAAAGACGAACAACACCTTTGTATTTTATGAGAAGTTTAAAGAGGGTATGTAACCATTGTAAGGCCAATTCCGGCAGTTCCAAGAAACGCAACATGTGCCCTGTAGGTGAAGTGTCCAGTATGAAAACATCATATCTCCCCTCAGTCTCAAGATCCATAATGCTCTTTAGGGACATTATTTCATCGAGACCCGGCGGTGACAGAGAAAATAATTCAGTCATAACTTCACGATCAAATTTTACATCTATGCCCTGGACCAGAAAAGTATTGAAAACCTCCTCTATCGATTCCCTGTATTCTTCTTTAAATTCATTGAAGAGCCTGCCTGCATCAATTTCGAGAGCAGACAAGTTTGTAGATTCATGATTCATGAAACGAGATCCAGGATTTATGGAATTGTTCATCTGGGAATTGAGACGATCCTGCTGCTGTTTGTCATTGATCGTTGAATTCCGGTAGAATATGGGAGTGATTTTATCTCCGATGTTTACGCCAAAACAGTCGGAAAGGGAATGAGCTGGATCAGTGGAAAAAACAAGAACCCTTTTTTCAGGTTTTGTTGTCGCCATATAAAGGGCTGTAGCCGCGGCAAGGGAGGTTTTCCCGACACCGCCTTTGCCTCCGAAAAAGACAAAATGTTTGTCCTCCAATGATGATGTCTGAAGGTGAATCGTGTCTATGTGCTCTGCCTTATTATGGATTTCTGGCATTATGATAGGAATTTCTTGCGAATGTGGGGCCATATACATCATTTCACCCAATTTTTTCAACATTTCCAACCCATTCACTTCTAATGGAGAGAGTGGTATGTGAAAGATGGAATAATCGGAAAAATGCTCTTTGATCTTCTTTAAGGAAGCAGACTGTCCCTGCCTGCGTTCTGTGCAGAAAGGGCAGGGATTATCTTTTATAACTCGATTTATAAAGATATTCTTCGTTGGTATACGGCAACTTTCTAATTCTTCAACCAATCTGTCCGTCTCCGATATTATCATAGACTCAGGAATGAGGACCGGGACAAATTCGGTGCTTCCAGCATCTGTCAGAAGTATTCTTACGCTTTTTATATCTGAGAACAACTGTTCAAGGAATATGTCGGCTGAATCTTTTTTATATCGCCCTCGACCAAACTTGGTTTTTAAGAATCTATGCTTGGCCTGCATCATATCAAGTACTTGTACCCATTTTTCCATGTGGTCGGGGAGGGAAAGAAGGCGTAAGGTATGACCGGTGGGGGCGGTATCTAATATAATCAAATCATAGAGTCCAGATCTGAGCATATCGGCCACTTCGATTATGGCCATGATCTCATCCAAGCCGGGAAGTGAAAGAGAAAAAAAATCTTCTATATCTTGTCGATCAAAGTAGGTCCCTCTTTCTGCCAGGGTTTTCAATACAGTGCTGTGTTCTTCCTTGAATGTGTCTCCTTGTTTTATGGCATCAAACTCCCTAACAAAGAGATTTACTGCCTGATCCCCTAAATCAACGGGGGTCTTGTCATCTCCTATTTCAATGCCAAAACTGTCTGAAAGAGAGTGGGCAGCCATCCCGGCGGTGTGGGCGATGTCGGCCATCAGGTAGGCCCCCACTTCGTCGGCGATGGCGCGGAAGGTCCCCCAATCGGGGGTCCAGGGATAGGATGTGTACCCGGCGACGATC
>JAXHSZ010000238.1:0-3009 GCA_034190725.1 Thermodesulfobacteriota bacterium | reverse complement strand
AGAGGAGATCTTATATTGCGGATATTGTGATTGAGGAGTGGATAAAAATGGCCTGAAGACGGGACAATAAAATGGGAAGTAATTATTACCTGAAGTATAGAATGATGTAATATGACTTAAAATGTTGAATAATAAAATCTAATTGATTATAATACATCAATGTGCAATGCGATTGCATGGAAGAATTCATGTGACCAGACTTCTATTTGTGCAGGATCATTCAAGAACGGCAATATATCCTTTTTGGCGTTCTCAATATCGAGGGTTTCGACCCTGTTTCGATAATAGTCGAGGAAACGCTGCCGGGTTAACTCCTGCATTTCATCATGGTGGCCTGTTTGCCGCATCCTTGCTTCCAGGTGCTTAAGGTGCAAAGGAATTTTTTGTGAAACAAACCATACAAGATCATACCAGTCACGTCCCTTTACTCTATTCCCCCAACTACGACACAATACCGCGTGCATTTTGCCTGCGAAAAGATCGGGCTGGGTGAATGTATTCACGGAAAAAGGAAACGGCTGCAGGAGGAACTTAGCTTCCGTATTGAACTCGCCTGGTGGGTCCGTATCGATTTCGATCTTTATTTTCATCAGGGCTTGTGTATGAAAACGTTTTCGTTCCCTGGAGGTCAATCCGATCTTTATGAGATGCTCAAGGGTGTTGGCCTTGATGAATGCGGACTGGATGGCCGATTCAGTGTGTTTTTTCTTCTGTTCAACGTTAATATTAAATCCCATGCTCGCCAATTCTGTTTGAATGGCTCTGTTGTATGTATCAAGATGGAAACTGGCATCGGGTCGTAATAAGGAAAAATCCAGGTCCTCGCTGAACCGCTCATTTCCATATAATATCCTTAAAGCAGAACCGCCATAAAATGCAGCATTTTCAAAGAATTTAGATCTCCACAGCCCAAGCAGGGCGATTTCCTGAATGATCTCCCTCAAGGCATTCCGGTAATCCGGACCCGTTTGACAATCATATCTCTGCATCATTCGCGTAACCACTTCGTTCATCACCCTCTCCTTACAATGTCTTTCAGCAATGTTACATTCCTATTCCGATAGATATGCTCGATTGCAGTGAGTCTTCTTTTATTCAAACCCATTATCTCTCTCTCATCAATGCGGAGGTTCTCCGTCAAATGTGCAAAGAGGATATCTGTGTCGGAAAAAGTCCCCTGTCTTGCAATAAGGTCTGAAACGGCCTTTTCCCTTGAGGCGATGAGAATATGTCGTAAAGGGTCTATTTCATATTGTATGATGCCCACAGGGTACTTTTCAGGATGGAGATAGGAATAAACAAAATTCCCCACAGGCGTGCTGAATGTCTTGTTCTTCTTACTTGTCATACTCGTGACCTGTTTTACGGACTCAGGGATCATTCCGTGGAACATCAATGCATACTCCAATGAAATATAGGACGGGCCATAGATTAAATTTGCCAGAACCTCCTTGCTGATCGGCCCGACAGTGTACTGAGCGCCAAATACATAAAGGCCCTTCTTCACCCGGATGACCGCACCGGATCGGATTAAACGGGTGATCTTATCCCTCGGTTTCTTATACCCCTTAAGAACGCTCATCATAAACGGGTAATCAAACTCATTTGTAGGGGCAAGTCTTCTCAGTTCTTCAATCATCTTACACCTCCGGTATGTCCATTATTGTAGGACATACCGGCTGGATTGGTCAACAAAAATCCACACAAATAAAACAGTTAACCACTTTATCTTTCTCCTTCTGCCCCTTTGCTCCTCCAAAACTTCGGCCCGACATGTATCGATAGTGCCTCATAAATCCTAAAATTCGCTGTAAAAAAAGCACTCGCTAAAGGTTAAGGCTAAAATTAGAATTGCTGAACCAATGATTAAACGCTTGACGTTATACGTTAAGCTGTGTTACTATTTCAATATGATTAAATCATTTAAATGTAAAGAAACTGAAAAAATATTTAAACGTAATTCTTCAAAAAAGTTTCCTCAAAACATACAAAGAGCTGCATTAAAAAAATTACGTATGATTAATAGAGCAAACATAATTAATGATTTACGTGTTCCACCATCGAATCATCTCGAATTATTACATGGCAAAAGAAAAGGTCAATACAGCATTAGAATTAATGACCAATGGAGAATATGCTTTGAATGGTCAAATGGTGAAGCACAAAAAGTTGAAATAGTTGATTATCATTAGGAGGTGTTTAAAATGTCTAAAAAGAAAATTGCTCCAATTCATCCAGGTGAAATATTAATGGAGGAGTTTATTGGCCCAATGGGATTAAGTCAAAATCAATTGGCTAATGACATTGGGGTTCCTCCCAGAAGAATCAATGAAATTGTTCATGGAAAACGTAGAATAACAGCAGATACAGCTCTCCGATTAGCGCACTACTTTAAAATGTCACCACAATTCTGGCTTGGCTTGCAAATGGACTATGATCTTGATATTGAAGAAGATCGTCTTGCATCACGTATTGATAAAGAAGTTTCAATCTATGATGTAGTTCACAAAATAGCATAAATAGTGTCCATCCAGAAATGAGATATTTTCTGCAAGGTCAAGAAAGACGAAGATTTTAACCGCAGGAATACATTGGGTATGTAGGGGCACGTTGCTACGTGCCCTTACATCTGAGTCTGACGCAGAGATTGCGGAAAATAGCCATTTCCGGATGGACACTAAATAGAAATTCCCAAAGAGATTCCTTTATCACTCACAATTCCCCCTGAGTCAATGAAGAAATGTCTGACAGAGGAGCTGGCTATTCATTTATACAAAGAAGGATTACTTTCTTTTGGTAAGGCAAGGGAATTAGCTTCTTTGTCTAAGTGGCAATTTGCTGAAAAATTAGGGAACAAAGAAATTCCGGGTACTGTCAACTTTTTTGTGTGAAATTATTTTCTGCCAACAGTTTGAGGAAAGGCAGGTTCTTGGCAACTTTTCCTATGGGCTTTGACCTCCAATGGACTTCCATTTTCAAACAGACAAAGGCAAGGAGAGTATAGCATGA
>JAXHSZ010000237.1:0-14022 GCA_034190725.1 Thermodesulfobacteriota bacterium | reverse complement strand
GGTGGTCATCCTTCCGTCTCTTGTGTAATGGTGTATGGTAATAGCCTCGGCTAGAAGAGACCCCATTTGAGGAGGAGAAAATATGGATTTTGAGTTAAGCGAGGAGCAAAGGATTTTTAGAGAAGCGATAAAGAGTTTCGCTGAAAACGAGATAGGACCACTCGTAGAAGAGGCTGAAGAAACAGAGGTCTATCCTGTTGAAATAATTCCAAAGGCAGGAAAGTTGGGTTTTCTCTGTGTGCGGTATCCCGAAAAGTACGGGGCTCCGGGAACCGATAAACTCACGGAAAATATCTATATAGAAGAGCTTATGCGTGTATGTTCCGGAATAGGATCAGGGCTTTTGGTTCAGTCCAGCCTGGGTACTTCCATGATACTTGAGCATGGGACAGAAAAACAGAAGCAAGACTATCTTGTGCCGGCTGTTAAGGGTGAGAAGATATCGGCTTTCGGTCTCACTGAACCGAACGCTGGTTCAGATGCAGCATCAATGGAGACCACGGCTGTGAAAGATGGGGATGACTACATAATAAACGGGAGGAAGATATTCATTACCAATGGAAGTATAGCGGATTATATCTGTGTGGCGGCATATACCGACAAGAGCAAGGGGGCCAGGGGCGGTGTAAGTATTTTAATAGTAGACAAGGGTACCCCGGGTTTCTCGGTCACAAAGAAGTTAAAGAAAGTGGGGAATAGGTCGGCTGATACTGCTGAGTTGCTATTCGAGGATTGCAGAGTACCAAAGGATAATTTGGTTGGAGAGGAAGGGAAGGGGTTCCCGTATTTGATTACTACTCTTAAGAGCGGAAGAATTTCTTATGGCGGGAGATGTATAGGAGTTGCAAGGGCCGCCCTGGAGGCTTCCATCAAGTATGCCGGAGAACGGATTCAATTCGGAAAGCCCATAAAGGATTTTCAGGTAACTAAGTTTAAGTTGGCCAGGATGGCGATGGAGATAGAGGCTGCCAGATGGATGACATACCATGCATCCTGGTTGTTTGATCAAGGAAAAGAATGCATGAAAGAGGCTTCAATGGTAAAACTCTATGCCAGTGAAGTTGCTCAAAAGGTGACCAGTGAAGCCATGCAAATTCATGGTGGTTACGGGTATATGATGGAGTATCCTATTCAGCGTCACTGGCGTGATGCAAGACTGTTGACCATAACTGAGGGCACATCGGAAATCCAACAGATTGTTATAGCAAGAGAACTGGGTGTTTGAGAAACATCACAGGAAACATCTTGACAATATTTTCTAAAAATAGCATACTCTTAGGAATTTGCAGTTTTCATAATTTACCCTATGATATATGAAAGCACGAAGTGGAATGTTTGAATAGCTAAGGGCTTGCGCAAAGAGAACTTTTTTTTCAATATCAAGTTTTCACTTTCAAAACTCATATGAAAGTTTGGAAGATCAGAATCAAAATGGATGGTTGCTTTTCCCAAAGTGATGGAGTATGAATTTTTAAAAGGCGAGCCTTTAAAAGATAATATTTTCAAGGACAATTAAATTTAAGGTCTAAAGATTATTGCAAATCAATGAATCTTGAAAGGGAGAGGGTAGTATGGAATATGAGAATATACTCGTCTCAAAAGAGGATGGTGGGATAGCTGTTATTCGCCTGAACAGGCCGAATGCTTTGAATGCCCTCAACGCAGCAGTGGGAAAAGACCTGAGAAAGGCTGCAGAAACCTTGAAGGAAGATGATGAAGTGAACGTTATTATTGTAACGGGTGAGGGAAGGGCTTTTGCCGCAGGTGCAGATATAAAAGAGCTAAAAGACGCAGATTCCAGAGAAGCCAGAGATTGGGCCAGAGCCCTATTCGATTCTTTTGAAATGTTGGGGAAAATGCCCAAGCCGGTAATAGCAGCAGTAAACGGGCTTGCCTTAGGAGGTGGGTGTGAATTGGCACTGGCTTGTGATTTTATCGTGGCATCGGATAAGGCCCGGTTTGGGGTTCCTGAGATAAAGATAGGAGTATTCCCAGGTGCGGGAGGGATGTATCGCTTGGCTCGAGCCATTGGGATGAGGAGGGCCAAAGAAATGGTGTTTGTGGGAGATCCCATTGATGCTGAGACCGCTCAAAGCATAGGATTGGTAAACAAAGTATTCCCTGCAGACACATTTTGGGATGACGTTAAGGCCTTGGCCCGTAAAATTGCATCAATGAGTGGAGTGACTCTCAAGCTGGCCAAAGAAGCCCTCAACGAAGCTCAAGATTCACCGGATCCGCAAGGAGTCTATAGAGATATTGATGCCATGGGAGTTGCATTCTCAACAGCAGATCAGAAAGAAGGTATGGCTGCATTCGTTGAAAAGAGAGCTCCCAAGTTTGTGGGAAGATAAGAATTCTAAATAAATTAGGGAGGTGAAGTTGACGTGGCAGAAGAATCTAAAGGAACGCCTGTATTGGTTCCCATGGTGGGAAAGGTAATAGCAATCGACGTAAAAGTAGGAGATGCTGTAGAAGAGGGCAGCCAGATTGCATTATTGGAAGCCATGAAGATGGAGATTCCTGTAGTTGCTCCGGTCTCAGGGAGCATAAAAGAATTGAATGTGTCTGTTGGCGAGACAGTTCAAGCAGATTCAGTTCTTGCTGTGATAGCGTAAGAATTGAGAGAGATGAGGTCAGTTTTTCCCTAAGGTGAAGACCGTTCCGGAGAGGATTGAATAAAAGAATGAAAAAGGGTACCCAAAATATAAAAGAAGAAGAAGAGCGGTGGAAGAAAGACTGCCTAGGGAAGTATACTTTTAAGAAGTCCGAAACCGATTGGGGAATGGAGATAAAGACACTTTACACCCAGAATGACATCCAAGAAATCGACTACCTGGAAGACATAGGTTTCCCAGGCGAATACCCTTTTACCAGGGGTGTTCATCCTTCCATGTACCTTGGAAGACTGTGGACAATGAGACAATACTCTGGGTATGGAACAGCGGAAGAGACGAATACACGGTATAAGTATCTTTTAGAGCAAGGGCAGACAGGACTGAGTGTAGCCTTCGACCTGCCCACACAGATAGGATATGATTCAGATCATCCACTCTCTCAGGGTGAAGTGGGAAAGGTGGGCGTGGCGGTTGATTCTTTAGCCGATATGGAGATTTTATTTGACAAACTCCCGCTGGACAGACTGAGTACGTCTATGACCATCAATGCTCCCGCAGCAATACTCCTGGCAATGTATTTGGCTGTTGCAGAGAAACAGGGTGTAGAACCTGAAAAACTGAACGGAACTATTCAGAATGATATCCTGAAAGAATATACAGTCCGAGGCACTTATATTTTTCCTGTGGGACCATCTCTGAGGTTGATTACAAATGTGTTTGAGTACTGTTCAAAGAATGTGCCCAAATGGAATACCATCAACATAGCAGGTTATCATATGAGGGAAGCCGGTGCAACAGCCGTGCAAGAGATAGCCTTTACCTTTGCGGATGCCATTGAATATGTGAATGCCGGGATAAATGCCGGATTGGATGTGGATGAGTTTGCGCCGAGGATCTCTTGGATATTCAATACCCACAACAACTTCTTTGAGGAGATTGCAAAATACAGGGCTGCCAGAAGATTATGGGCGAAACTTATGAAACATCGATTCGGGGCAAAGAATCCTAAGTCATGGATGTTTCGATTCCATACCCAGACTGCAGGAAGCGCCCTTACTGCTCAGCAACCGCTTAATAATGTAGTGAGGGTGGCGTTTCAAACTCTTGCAGCCGTATTGGGGGGGGCCCAATCTCTTGCCTCATGCTCGTTTGATGAAGCTTTAGCGTTGCCCACAGAGGAGTCAGTACGTCTCTCATTACGAACCCAGCAACTTATAGCCCATGAGTTGGGGGTCACAGAGACAGTGGATCCCATGGGAGGATCTTTCTATATAGAAAACCTCACCAAAAGGATGGAAGAAGAGATAGTAAGCTATATTGATAAGATAGATCAAATGGGTGGTGCAGCCGCCGCCATAGAGAAGGGGTACATTCAGCAGGAGATTCAAGAAAGCGCTTATCTCAATCAAAAAGATGTGGAATCAGGGAAGAAAGTGGTCGTAGGAGTGAATAAATACCAAGTAGAGGAGACATCTCCTCAAGGATTATTAAAGGTTGATCCCAGCGTAGGAGAGATACAAGTTGAGAAGTTGAAAAACCTAAAGGTCACAAGGGATAACGTAAGGGTTGAGTCTGCCCTTACGGAGTTGAAGAAGGCTGCAGAAGGGGACGGTAATTTGATGCCTCCAATTATTGAGTCGGTTAAAACCTATGCCACACTGGGAGAAATATGCGGTGTATTGAGGGGAGTCTTTGGTGAATATGAAGGGACCTCTTCAATCTGATGTTTCTTTTCATTTATTAATGATAATTGAGTCGGGGATTGCCCTATATCTTGTAAGAAGGAGGATCTAGATGAACCAAGACAGGAAGATCAGGGTGATGGTAGCCAAACCTGGTTTGGATGGTCACGATAGAGGGGCAAAAGTCATTGCCCGGGCTTTAAGAGATTCAGGGATGGAGGTTATATACACGGGAATTCGTCAAACGCCGGAGCAGATTGTTGAAGCGGCCCTTCAAGAGGACGTAAATGCGCTTTTATTGAGTATCCTTTCAGGGGCTCATGGCTTTCTATTCCCCAGAATCATGGAGCTTTTAAAAGAGAAGGGACTCACTGATATACTGGTCTTAGGCGGAGGTATAATCCCAGAAGAGGATATCCCTGAACTCAAGGCACTTGGTATATCTGAAATTTTCGGGCCTGGTATGGCCAGCGAGATCTTGATAAACTATATCAGAGAAAATATTTGAGAGACTGAATCGAAAGTCTGATGGATTCTACAATGACTATTCGAAATGCCAAGAGAAGTCCGTTGACAAAATTATGAGTACGATTGTTCCTTTCCAACTTTTCAAATCTCATGCACAAAACGGAATTTACAAAACAAAACAATAAACACCAGGGTGATACGATGGAATTGGTTGAAGAAGTACGCAGAGGATCGGTCAGGGCACTTGCCAAGCTTATTACATTAGTAGAGAACGAACAGCCAGGAACACTTGAGGCGATGGAGAAAATCTATCCCCATACTGGAAATGCTTTCATCATAGGGATCACAGGGCCTCCTGGAGCAGGGAAGAGCACCTTAACAGATCGGATTACAAAGGAATTTCGACGACAGGACCATACTGTAGGGATCGTAGCCATTGATCCCACTAGCCCTTTTACCGGTGGTGCCCTCCTGGGTGACAGAGTGAGAATGCAGGGAGTGAGCAATGACGAAGATGTGTTCATACGGAGTATGGCCACAAGGGGGGCTCTCGGCGGACTCTCCAGAGCAACATCTGATACTGTAAAGATTCTCGATGCATATGGCAAGGATTTTGTCATAATCGAGACTGTAGGTGTTGGACAGGATGAAGTTGATATCGTCAGGACTGCAGATGTATCGATTCTTGTTGTCATGCCCGGTGGTGGTGATGATATTCAGGCCATAAAAGCCGGCATAATGGAAATCGGCGACATTTTTGTTGTGAACAAAGCCGACAGGGACGGGGCAGATCGGTTGGTTACAGAGATAAAGATGATGCTTGAACTCAGCTCGACTCCAAGGGATTGGATGCCGCCTATAGTCAAGACAATAGCAACTGAAGATCAGGGAATTGATTCCCTTGTTGAGAAGATCGGCGAACATAGAGAATTTTTAGACAAAAGTGGTGAGCTGGTATTGCGGAGGAAAGAGAGGATTCGATGCGAGATAACGAAGATTGTTGAGCATGAAGTCTTCAGGTATTTGGATGAATTGATCAAAGAAAACGAGGAATTCTTTGAACAAAAATTGGAAGATATCGTGAGCAAAAAGGAAGATCCGTACTTATTGGCAAAACAAGCAGTAAAGACTGTAGCCAGAAGAATATCTCAGAAAGTCGAAGCATAACGAGGGAGGAAAGAGGATGAAAATAACAAAGATTGATCATATTGGCATAGCAGTGAAGAGTTGTGATTCGGCTCTAAAATTTTATGAGGGTGTACTGGGAATAAAGTCCGAAGGGTCAGAGACCGTGGAAGAACAAAAGGTGACTACAGTATTCTTACCTGTGGGGGATAGTGAAGTGGAGCTTTTGGAATCCACCTCGGATGATGGTGCCATAGCCAAGTTTATAGAAAAGAGGGGAGAGGGGATCCAACATATCTGCTTTAGAGTTGAAAACATAGACGACGCGCTGAAAGAACTTAAAGAAAAAGGTATAAAACTTATTGACGAAACACCCAGAAAGGGAGCAGGCGGTGCAAGGATTGCCTTCCTCCACCCAAAGTCCACCTATGGGGTCCTTGTAGAGTTAAGCGAGAGATGAGGAGATCATGTACTCATCTCTCCAATAATTTGACCTGTGCGGTCAGCCAAGTTCAACGCTTTCCAGCTACTCACTTCATTTGTTTTTTATAGACTACAGGCTTCCATCAGGTTGTATATTCAACGGGATTGGATGCTTTGTATGTCTATTCGGATGCCTGCCGGATTCCTGTGTTTAAGAAATATCTACGAAACAAATAAAGCAAGCAGCCGGTGCTTACCACAATCCTGCATAACCACACAGGTTGTAATTATTGATTGAGATTGTTTAATTCTTTGAGGGTCTCCCTTGCCTCCTCAGCACCGGAAAAATCATTGCTTAATTGGAGAGACTTTTCCAAGGCATTTCTGGCCAGTTCAATCTTTCCGTCTTTGAAATAGGCCATTCCTGCGTGGTAGTTCACAACAGGATTACTTTCCATCTGCTCAAGACTTTCCTCAAAGAGTGCTATCGCTTTCTTGAACACATTCTTTTTGTAATAGATCCATCCCAAAGTGTCTGAAATACCTGGATCATTGGGGAGTTTCTCTTTAGCGGTCTGGGCCAGAGAGAGAGCTACATCTATGTTCCCCCCATATTCGACATAATTCCATGCCAGATTGTTTGCAGCCGGGGCAAAATCGGGATTTATTTCGAGGGCTTTTTTGTACATTTCATTTGCATTGTCTCGTTCTTGCTTCAGTTCGTATATCACTCCTAACAGCATATAAGCGGGCAAATGCTTTGGGTTAACCTTTAAAACCTCCTGATACTGCTCTATGGCTTCATCAAACCTTTTGCCTTGTCCGTATAACATTCCCAATTGCATGTATGAAGGAAACATATTTTCATTGAGATCGATGGCTTTTTTGAAACTCTCTTCTCCCTTTTTTTCGTCCTTTAAGGCCAAGTATATCACTCCCATTGTGTGATGGATAAAGGGATTTTCCGGCAATACCTTAAGGTGTTCGGAACATCTGTTTAATGCTTTTTGAGGCTTTTTCTGAACCATATAAACAGCAACGATCTGTGACAGTATATCAATTCGTTTAGGGTCTAAGGAAAGAGCCTTTTCAAATTGCTTCAATGCGAGATCGTATCTTTTCTGTGCTCTGTATAACAATCCCAAACCACGGTATCCTGCTGGATTTTTAGGTGCCAGCTTAATAACCTCTTTAAACTCTTCTCTCGCTTCAACCGCTCTTTTTTGGTACAGGAGCGAATTTCCTGAGATAAGACGAGCTCGCATGTTGCTGGGATCAATCTCCAATACTTTTTTGGCGTCTTCCAGTGCCAAGTCGAAAGATCCTGACCTAAACTGTATTTCTGCCATTAAAAGTCTGGCCTTTACAAAACGCGGATTGATCTTTAACAACTCGGAAAGCTCACTTTTCGCCAATTGGAGGTCTTTTCTCTCCAGATAAGCCAGGGCAAGATAGTAATGGCCATAAGAAAAACGTGGTTTTTCTTTGACAACTCTCTGAAGATCTGAAACTGCCTTGTCCGCCTCCTTATTTGCGAGATGGACCCTCCCTCTGAGGAGGATTCCATCCAGACTATTGGGATTCTTCTTCAATATCTGATCGATATGGTAGGACGCCTCATCGTATCTTTTCTGTCCAATGTAGAGTTCGGCGATCTTCGATTGGGCAGTCAAGAAATCAGGATCTATCTCAAGTGCCTTCCGGTACTCCTCAACTGCCTTTTCGACTTTTCCTTGAGAGACATAGAAATCTCCCAGGCTTGAATATCCCTTTACATTTTTGGGATCGATCTTAATGGCGGCAAGATGAACTTCTTCAGCCTTATCAAACATCTTCCGGGAATGATAAAAGGTCGCCAAAAGAATTCTTACATTCACATCTTCCGGTTTCATCTGTGTGACATGAATCAACTCATTCTCCGCCTTCTTCCATTGCTTGGTTGTCCTATATAAATTGACCAGATCCAGATGAGTTTTTATGTGATCAGGATCTACTTCCAAAGCCCGCTTTAACATCGTCTCTGCAGAGGAAAAATCCTTTTTTTTCATGTAGAGTCTGCTGAGGTGGAGGTAGGACTGGATCCTATTGGGATCGATCTCTAATGCAAATTTCATCTTTTCTATCCCCTTGTTCACATCCTCTCTGGCCAAAGCTTCACCCAAAAGGATGTTCGCCTCGATATTCCGAGGCTCTTCAGCAAGGATGCTTTCAGCTATATCCTTGGCGCTATCAACATCTTGAGACTGCTTTGAAAGGAGATAGAGGCTTGCCAGTTTTATTTGTGCATCGGTGATACTTGGATCTATCTCAACACATTTGCGAAGTTGGGAAAATGCGTTTCGTATCTCGCCAATATTAAGATATGCAAGGCCCATCCGGTAATAACCCTGTGCTGACTTTGGATCGATCTTCACTACATTCTTGAACTCAATGATGGCCTCTCTATACTTGGAATCGTCAAAATACCTGAGGCCCCTTTGAAAATGATTCTCTTTCCTCTCTTCTTCTCCGGCACAGCCATACCCAAATATTGATAATGTGAGTACAAAAAGGATGAATATGAGGATCAGATTCAGAACCGTAACCTTATTTTTCATTTCAGTGGCTCCCTTCTACGTATGTAAAACTCATACTCTAACAAGTTCTTCACACATTTTCGCACTTTTCTCAACTGGCCTCTGAATGGGATTTCCTTCTCCAAAGGTTTCAGATAGTCTGGATTAATGTGTATACAGGATGGTTTAACAAATAACACCTTCAATGTCAACAGACTTGTGTCGATGGAAATGATATTGCAGTCTCGACTGAAAATTGTAGTATCATTTTGATAAATGATCCTGCTGCTTTGCTTCAGGATCATAGACTGAAAGAAATTTGCTGTGAGTTTCATTCTTTCGGAAGCCATTGTTAGCTTTTTAGTAACCGTTTCTTAATTTTCACAAGATGCTTCTTAAAGTTCATAGGGGAGTCGAGGGAGGAAGTGGATGTGAAAAAACGGGGGATATTACAACTCTTCCACTTCATCTGAATGCATGTATACTTCTATGCCAAGCTGATCGGTGACAACTTTCTCTCTTTTATCTACCATTGGAGAGATTACAATCATCTTTTTTGCCTTTCTCTTGTGTCGCCTTTCATAGAATTTCACCTTTCGCTCAAATGCATACATCCCGGCTATACTTATGGAAGATTTCAACTCGCATATGATCAGGGTCCCTTCCTTCATGATAATATCCAACTTTACCTGTTCAGGCCTCCCCAAAACATAGCCTTCGTCATCAAACTCATTTATATTCATCACTTCCAGACCAAGGTTTTCTCCCAAAATACCTTTGAGTCCATTGCGAAAAGATTCTTCGGAATAGAGTCCCCAACGGGCACCCAGTGCACCAATGGGAGAATCGATTCGCCGATCTAGAGCTTTAATAGAAGCTAACATTTTTCTGATCACATTCTGGTTTTCATCCCATCTCTGCTGGTTCTTATCCCATTTTCTCTGGTTTTCTTTCCATTTTTTGTCCGATTTTTGTTAGTATTCTTCCCATCCTTTCTCTCATGTTTCCAAATTACTATGATATTCCTTGCAATGTTCCGCTAATTCATCCAGTAATCGATCAAAACGCCTGTTTGCTTCGGAATGGTTGAGGAATTGTTCACGGCCTAAATCCAAGATCAATCAACGTACTTCCTTATCCGTGCGAACTATGTTGGGAAGCTCATACATAATGATAGACTTGATTTCTTCAATGTTCATCTTTTCCTCCCTGTTGAGTGTTCATGAAGAAATGAGATGTTTTTGCAGGTCAAGGAAGACAAAGATTTTAATCACAGGAATACATGAGATATTTTGAGGATTAAAATCTTTGTCTGACGTAAAGATTCCGAAAAATAGCTATTGATAGATTAACACCATTTGTCTCTTGAGCAGGGGGAATCTACTTCTCATAAGGACTTGAATTTTGAAACTGTTTTGTACTCTCTTTTGACATCAGATATCATATTTCACACCATATGTTTCTCGCTACTGGAACCTGAAGTAATACATAAAGTGTACACTTCTTGTATTATGTCAAGATTGTGACAGTTTTTTCCTTTAAGGATTATGTTGTCATCTCTTTTACATTATGTCGATCACAATGAATTATCATAACATTATGATATCATGAGATTATTTCAAATATTATCCTTTGGCATATAAGTTGCGTTGTTTTAAAGGAAGAGTACAGTATTATCCTAACGATGGAGAACCATTTATGCGTTTTGGGAGTGTGGATATGTTCATGGAATTTGGTGAGTGGGGCTCTCGGATGGGAAGACCCATTGCCAATGAGAGTTTTCTGAAGGCCCTTTTGACTCATGGTGGCTATGAAACATATGAGTTTTTTTGCCCTGATATGTATCACCTGGAAAGATTTTCAAAGAGGGTAAGAGAAGTGATTCATGATGAACAAATGCTCTCCAGAGTAAAGGCATCGTTACAGATTGCTCTGGCAGAATCCATTCGTTCTTCTCAGTATGACGTGTTCCATCTGGGGGATTTCACCCATTTCATGCCCTATCTTATTGGAATCCGAAACAATTATGCAAAGTATCCTTTTCCTGTTACAGGGGTGACCCACTCCCTAGACAATGTCCATATGAATCTGCGTTATATGGAATTGGTGCTTGCAGGTCTGGCTCCTTTTGACGGGATTATCTGTACCAGCCGTGCAGCCAAAGAGAAGGTGAATAAAGGGCTGACCTGGGTACTCGAACAACTCAGAGAAAAGTTTGGGGGAAGCATAACAGCAGAACCACAGATGGAAATCATTCCTCTGGGTATGGACGATGCTCTCTTTGAGGAATATGACAAGGTATCGGCCAGATCCTATTTTAACATCCCTGAAAATATGATTGTTGCCCTGTCTGTGGGGAGGATCCAAATTTTGATTTTGGATTTGAATCATGATTTCGATTGGGCATGATCTTCATATTCAGGTGGGTTAGAATGTGCCTTGACTTTACCCTAGTTCCCCAAGATCCATCATTTGCGGTCATTTTTCTCTATCCACACGTCAAAATTATGACTATTTTGCCTACCTTAAAATTGCATTACCATCTCATTTTTTGTACAATCGACCAACTGAAAGGTACATTTGTCCATGAATCACTTATTGGCACATAAGTTGCAGCCTGCAAAGTTAAACTGGGTCTTTAACTTTAAGTCATAAGAGTGAATCCATGTTCGACTATTTATTTGTAGAGTTTGATATTCATTAAGTTGAGATCTTTTTTTAGTGTAATTGATATGGATAAAGCCCGTCTTGAAAACATGGGAGTTCTTGTGCTAAGTGACTGATAGGATAACTCACACTATAATTAAACCATCACAAAAATAACAATCAAGAAAACTCTTTTACTGGCCAATTTCAGCACCCCATTGTTCCAGGATGGGAATAGTGGGATCAAGAAAATCTTCTCGATTGTCTGCGTAGGCCTCGGCAACCAAAGGGGCTGACGAGAGATTAAGATAAAAAAATACATAGTCAAGATCAGCTATTTAGCATACAAGGGTTTATCAATCTTCTCAAAGTGTCAAAATCCATCTTTCGTTTCTGGAAGAAAGAGCTGAGTGGAATTATAATATCCATGAGGACCGATGATGGACAGAGACATTATACCGTTGAGAACATCGCTACAGTTAGGGAAATAAGGAGATGAAGCAAGTAAAGACTGAGCTTGACAACTCAGTAATAGCAGCAATAGTGATCAATAGAATTTAATTTCTGGTGGAAAGTATGGCTGAGATTGAAAGATCGGATGTTTACAGATTTTGTGAAGGTGGAGAGGCATAAAGTTGATGAAATGTTTAGCCGCCTGAAGTAGCATATTTATTACGGCATCATCCCTTGGTGTCTGAACGAAGACTAGATAGTGTCCATCCATAAATGGCTATTTTACGCAATCTCTGAGTCAGATGAAGAAATTGGGGAAAATGGCAGTTTTCGTTTGGGCACTCATTACGGGTATAGAGTTTAAGGATAGTATTTATATCAGCATGACATGCGGGATTAAAGAGTGCTTGAGATGTTGGGCTTTATCAGGGCTTTTGGATAAATAAGGGAATATTTACAAAGAAATGACAATATTGGTGAAATGTCAAAAGAGGAATAAGGCTACAAAGTGTGGATGTCCTGAGCGTTCCTCTTGAGCGTTGCATTTGTGAAATTTGGATTCAATGTTAGTTTTTATGAAAATGAGTTTATAAAAGTTCAAGGAGTCTGTTCATGCAAGACAACCTAAAAGAAGGTGAAGTGCTTTTTGCCAACGGGAAATTGGAAGAGGCAGAGAAGTGCTTTGTAAGACATTTGGAAAAAAATTCCAGAGATGTGGAGGCCCTGAACAATCTCGGAGTGATCTATTATACAAAAGGAAATGTACAAGAAGCCAAAGACTACTTTTGGGAAGCACTTGCCATCAAAGCAGACGATATGGATGCTTTGTTAAATCTGGCAGATTTATACGAAAGTAGTAAGCAGTGGAAAGAAGCAGCAGCCCAATTAGAAAAATGCACGGCAATAGATAATCTGAACTTTGATCTCTTCAACCGACTTGGCATGGTTTATTTGGAGATTGGAGATACTGACAGAGCCCAATTTGCTCTAGAAACATCTCTTAAACTTAATCCTGATCAAGAAGTTGTCGGAGAGTCTCTAAAAGCACTTAAAAAAAGGGATTCATTAATGGAATTTCTTCCTAAATCGGGAACATACAGAACGGCCTTTATGGAAATAGATATCACACCCACTGTATCAGAGAACAATCCCATTTATCTCCAGGGCATGGGTGGACCGTCCAGGAAAGCAACCTCCGTTTCTTCTCGTCTCATGATGCAATTGTTGCTTCTGGAAGATGATCATTTCACAAGGATTTTGTTTGTTGCTGCAGACTTATTCGGTTTCGATCCTGAAATCGTAAACAGGGTAAGGAGTATGGCCGCTCAATGGGGTATACAACCAGAAGGGCTAATACTCAATGCATCTCATAATCATTATGCTCCAGGAACTGTTTCGTGTGTTTCGAGTTCCATCGGACCATATTACCATGAATATTCCGAACAGATTGCTCAGACTATAATTCAACAACTGCCGATTCTTTATAAACGACTGGAAGAATGTCAAATCTTCTGGGGAAAAACAGAAGCTCAGATCGGCGTCAATCGTAGGTTAAGAGAAGATGGTAAAATCATTTTTGCCCCTAATCCTAAGGGATATTACGATAGAAATACACCGTTTCTCGTGTTTCACTTATTGGAGTCAAACAAGAAAGTCCTTTTAGTTAGTCATGGCTGTCATCCGACTGGTCTAGGGGATGAGAATGCGCTATCTGCAGATTACCCAGGGTACATGAGAGACGCTTTGAAGTCGAGCGGGGTTGTGGACGGAGTCATTTTTCTGCAGGGGGGGGCAGGCAGTACAAAGGAATCAGCATTTGGAAGGGAAGAAATACGATTTTCTAATAGCTCTAGAGATTCAAAGGAGAACGGGGAGTTTTTGGCAAATCAGATTATGAAAAGACTTGAAGATGAACTCCAAATTGTAAAAGGTTCTCTTTTCTGCATCAGACGTCAAGTTTTGTTACCTCTCAAACAGTCTCCGCCTTTGGTTATATTGGATCAGATTAGAAATAGGGCAGATACTGATAATATGATTCGGCAATGGGCAGAC
>JAXHSZ010000236.1:0-2979 GCA_034190725.1 Thermodesulfobacteriota bacterium | reverse complement strand
CAAAAACAGTCCATGCGGCGACTATTACCTGAGTATCGCCGATGGGAAATGTGATTTTTCCGCTGGCACGACCCCGACCCCACGCTGACCATCTCCACCCCGGCCGACGTCTGGTTGTCAGGTTCAGTGTTAGCATCCCACTGTAAGGTAACATCCAAGGCATAGCTCTGTACAGGTATAATAAATAATAAACATAAAAATGAAATTATAAACTTCCAATTCAATGGAATTTTGGAAATTCTTTTCATATGGCACCTCTGGTTTAATCCAGAAATCGACTTTGTTTTCATACTTGCAGTGTCTGAAATGAGAATAATAAAATAGGGTTAAAATAATTATACGTTTATGCTGCAACAAGTATGCCAGAGAGAGATTGAGATTTATAGTATTTGTAACTATAAGTAATTAAAAGTATTTTGACTCAAAAATAGCACTGTTCAAGATGACTTCCCCATTTTTTTTATTAAGGCATGCAATGAATGCATATTAGCTATGAAATCATTTCATGCTTAAAAATTCTAGCTGTCAGATCAGGCAGTTTTGTCGGAATGATTTCAATACTCAATGATAGAGATACACAAATGGGATTGATATCAAGTATCCAGTATCAAACGTCAAATATCTCACATTGACTTTAGAAAGATATTGTACAATTGTAGAATCTCACAACAAATTGGAATTTTGGGAGATATGATGATACTCTATTCTTTGCCCTGCATATGGAATAATAGAATGGTAGGATTTTGGCATTACAAATTATGTATGTTAACGTTTCCTTTAAGAGGGACTTGTCGATAATACGTTACTTCATTTCCCAAAAAATCCATCATTTCTAGGTGGGACTCAAGCATTGGAATAAAAGACTTGGTGCTACTGAAGAATAAAAGCCCTTTAGAAATCTTCCTTTGTTCCCTTAAATTTTCTGCAATTCCAGAAGATTTATCTCTTGATATAACTTTGTTGTATTGTTATATTTTTTCAACTATATGTTGTATTCTTAGAAATGAATCCATACCATATACAGTATTGAGTCGTACAAGTCAACAACCATTTGAAAAAATGTAATATTCCCACCTATATTGGTTAAGCAGGACTGCAGTTAGCACCGGTCCCATGCTTCTTTTGGTTGTTATACGCAAGAGTCCGTGCTTTTCTCGAGATGCAATGAGTGACAAAGATGAAAATACTTTCAGTAGTAGGGGAAGAGATCAAAAAATTTGCTTGGTACTTGATCGGTAAGAAATCCGAAGTAAAGGATCTGAATCATAAGGATGTCTTACTGGCTAAGACGATCCTTGATATTCATCGCAAAAGAATTCGTTCTGAATTCATTTTTGTGCCGTTGTTTTCTCTCAATCCTATTCATCCTATAAATCGCGAAAGTTCCCTGAAAACAACGGCACAACGAACGGAAGAGTTGATAAAGCACAAAAGCGAACTCATCAAGGAGAAAAATATCTCCCGTGAATTTCTAGCTGCCTATATGCCTTCCATATCATGGATAAAAGCAGTAAAGGAAGATGACGATTCCTATATTACTTATGAGGGGAACGGACGACTGGCGGCAATGCATCAGGTTTTTGAGCCTGAGGATAACATGAGTGTTGAGATAGAAGTATATCACTTCAAGAACAATGAGAAGATTATTCGGAGAATGAACAGGGTCCGGCGAGTGAACGGTTTGATTCCATAACTCAAACATCCTGGAACCCATGATTTCCACATCATCGTCTTCCTGAGACGTATCTTTTATAGATTTTCAGATACTAAATTTCACAAGGCCAGAGGGAGGAATCCATGTAAGTCCTACGTTGTAGTACGTCGTCGTGGATTCCGACCGATAACCCAATGAAATTTGATATCTGAAAATCTATAGCGAGTGCCTATCCATAAACGGTTATTATCCGACCAGGACATGCCTTTCTTTTCGGACGGACCCAAGGTTGCTCTTCAAAAAGCCGCTGTATTGATAAAACAGCCCCCTCCGCTGCCGCTGCTCGATCCATCTTCGGAAGGGTCCGTTTCCGAACCTAAAGAACATGTGACGGACGCGTCAACAGCAGTGGAATCTATAGATTGGGCGTCACCCGAGCATGCGACCAGACCGTCAAGATCCAAAGCAACACTCTGTTCTCCTGCGGAATTCCTAATGGTAAGCGTGATGTAAGCGATTACGCCGTCAGATATGGCGTTTTGATTAATACCGTATATGACAACATTCAACTGTCCGGCGATCGGAGTATTCAATCTTATCTCCTTTTCCGCGTCCACCAACACGTCTGTTCCGACCATTGAAGCGTATTCCAATGCATTGGGATCATATGTTACCGTAAAATTCATTGCTGCCACGTCTTGCGTATTCGAAGAAAGGGTGACAGGCACCACTACGTCTGTTCCTGTTTCTCCTGAGACGTTCTCCAGACTCACAGTCGCATCCGCCAGTACGAGTCTTGGTATCAGAGTACACAAACAACATACGATTACAAACATTGGTTTCCATTTCATTGTATGTCCTCTCCTCATCTGAATTTGTACGAACTTCCATTGTGGGCACTCAGACCGTGCATATCTACATGGTGTCTGAACGAAAACCAGGATTTTTCATCAAGGTCAAGGAAGATCAAAATTTTAACCGCTGGAATATATTGAGATTATCCTTCAATTATCTCTCCTATGATTTCAGACAGGTCCGTTATGTCCACATTTCCATCTTCGTTCACATCGGCTTCTGATACAATTCCCGGATCTGTCTCCACTCCCGTGATAACATTCACACAGAATTGGATGTCCACAATATTCCGCGCACCATCGCCGTTCACATCACCCGCAGTGATTGGATTTTCGTCCCAGCCGGCGAGTCTTGCCACCATCCACCAGAACGCTTTGCCTTTTTGATAACAGTTAAAGCAGTGAGAATGGGCGCACGAACTGCAGGTGGGACAATCATTTGTGTCGCACCACTCGGAACACCAACCGCAG
>JAXHSZ010000235.1:0-8770 GCA_034190725.1 Thermodesulfobacteriota bacterium | reverse complement strand
ACATCCTTGAACACGAAAGCTTTTTCATACAGGACCGAAAGTGTAACCTTTTTTGCTTCTGCCGTGCTTGCGAGCAGCACAATGGCTACTCCAACTGCTATAATTAACTTCCTCATCTCATTCTCTCCTCCTTTTCGATACGTGCCTCCAGTTCGTCGCAGATATTATTAACCGAATCGGTAAAACGTGCAGGATCACCATAGAAATAGCCCTGATTGGCTAAAAATGCGTCCAGCCCTGAAATAGGGGTCGGGTTTGCCTTTCGAAGACTCGAAAGTCTGTGGATGGCCTTTCGCTTGTTGTTGCGGATTTCACCTGTGTCAGGGCCATAATGCATTACTCTTCTCAAGATCCAAACCCAGCCCTTATCAAATCTCGTTATAGTCGCTCATACCTTCTCCTTTCTTGTTTTCATCCTTTAGTAACGTAGATTAACAACGAAATCTCCTTTTTTCATATAGCTGAATTTTGAAACACTTGACTTTTGGAATAAATCACTCTAAAATAAAAAAGTCTTAAAAGAGGGGCGAAAAAACCCCTTGAGTTAGGCGCTGGGGCTATCAGAGCAAGAACTTGGCGGTTCACTGATAGCCCTTTTTCCCAGTTTTCTTAAGCCGACAATATCTTAGCGCATTGAAACGGAAAGCACTCGGTAAGTTTTAATTTTAAGGTTGTATCACTTTGCCCGCTTCTACGAGTGAGTTAGCAATGTCATACATATTGGATACGACTCCGGCCCTGAGTTTTTCCTTCAGTCCGTAGAATTCCAGACATGTTCCACATGCAAGAACTTCCACGCCCCGCTTTTCCAGTTCCAGGATCTCCTCTATGACTTCCGAACCTTCAATTGCCAACTTCACACCACTGTTCACGAAGATAAGTTTCCTGGGCTCAACAAGCGTCTTGAAGAACGCCTTCATGAGGATTCGGCCCAGTTTATCATCTCCTTTTCCCATCATCTCGGAATTTATATAGACAATGATATCATCGCTTTTTTGGCTCTTCTGTGATTGATGTAAGGTTTCACACACAAAGCCCTTTGCTACATGGAGATAATACTCACCCCCTTTTTCTTCAACATTTACAGTACACCCCTGGCTCTCGGCAAACCTTCTGACATTGTCCCTGGAAGCGACATTATCCACTATTACTGTCAATATATCTTCTTGTATCTCTTCCAGTGCTTTTTTTGTGTTTATTACGGGTTGGGGGCAGGCAAGGCCCCGTGCATCGAGTGTCTTTTCCATCCTTTTACTCCAGCTTAATAGAATGAAGAGTTAAATTTTCAACTCATTTCCTTAACGTCGCAATCAACCTTTTCGGCATAAGGAGCAGGTCAAGCGCATCTTTGATATGGGATGTCACTACATCTGCACTCATGATTGCTTCCGTTGCCGCACCTTCCTTTCCCAGAACACAAATCCCGATACAGGACTCCTTGAGCATGAGGGTGTCGTTTGAGCCGTTTCCTATGCATACGGTTTCATGGGATCTCAACACCTGCACAAGTTCCAGTTTTTGAAAGTCCTCTTCCCCCTTTTCTATAACGTGAAGACTGATTTCAAGGTATTTTCCCTCAGATCGAGAATCCCCTTTCAACTTCTCAATTGTCTTCTCAGCTTGTCCTCCCGTATCCGCTGTCACAATATGGAGGTCGACCCGTTCACTCAATCTCTGGAGTCTCCCTTTCACACCCTCTATGATCTCTCCATCAATAGACATCGTTCCATTGAGATCAAGGAGTATATTCTTCACAATGACAGCCTCTCTTCCGGGGATATTGATTTCAATCATTTTTTTACCTTACGAATATCCTTTCTTTCGGATCATCAAAAACCTCGCCTATGATCGCCGCATCTTGTATGCCTTCCTGTTTCAGTCTTTTTTTTAGCTCATCGGCCTTCTTCTCGGGTAAGGCAATGAGAAGACCTCCCGAAGTTTGTGGATCGAAAAAAACATCGATAATATAATTTGAAAGTTCTGGATTCACATCCAAACGACCGATTCTGAACTCTCTATTACGATACATTCCTCCCGGAACCATGCCCATCTCTGCATAGCTCACTGCTTCAGGGAGTATAGGAACATTGAATGCATTGATTATTATCCCGTTCCCGGTCCCATCAATCATCTCAAAAGCATGGCCTAAAAGGCCGAATCCCGTCACGTCAGTACAGGCATTTACTCCCATTTCCTGCATGATCTCCGATGCTCTTTTATTTAAACCGGCCATACATTTCGTAACCATGTCGATCGAATCTTTTGATGCCATTCCGCCTTTTATCGCTGTATTGACTATCCCGGTACCGAGAGGTTTAGTTAATATAAGTCTGTCTCCTGCCTCTGCTCCTGCATTGGTTACCACCTGAGAAGGGTGGATGGTCCCTGTGACTGAGAGGCCGTATTTCAACTCAGGGTCTTCGACACTGTGCCCACCAACCAATGTAACCCCTGCTTCCTTCATCTTCTCGTAGCCACCTTTCAGTATCTCTCTCAGTATGGATATGTTTAACGTCTTTATGGGAAAGCATACTATATTCATTGCTGTTAATGGATTTCCTCCCATAGCATAGACATCACTCAGCGCATTGGCTGCTGCGATCTGACCGAACATATATGGATCGTCAACTATAGGAGTAAAAAAATCGACGGTTTGAATAATTGCCAGATCATCAGATAGTCTGTAAACTCCAGCGTCCTCTGATGTTCCCATGCCGACAATGAGGTTTGGGTCATCTGCCGAGGGCAAGCCGCAGAGGGCTTTATCCAGATCTCCCGGACCCAGCTTTGAGGCTCATCCGGCTCCTTTTACGGTCTCCGTCAGTCTCAGTTTTTTTTCATTCCTCATATGTCCTGCACCAACCCTTTAAAAATCTATTATCAGAACAAAAAGTAAAACACAGTCTCCTTTTTTTTGCAAATAGGTAGTATTTATGATTACAACAACTTTCCATAGGAAATTCCTATAGATCATGAACACTATGAAACCTTCTGTTCACTATGCATCACCCTGTGGTCACCTCTCCGTATGGTAAAATTGATGCGATCAAGATACTCCAGAATGGGTATGAGTACATCACGTCCCACTCCCAAAAGGTCTTTACATTCAGCTATTGTGATCCTGCCGGTCCTATGAATGTGTTCGCCCACAAGATCCTTAACCTCATTCATTATATCGGGGTGAATAAGTCTTCCATCACTGAGTTTTATCACCTTTTTCTCTGAAATCATTGATTTGAACAGGTATCTTCTCTCTTGCTCACTCAGACCTTTACAACCTTTTCTTATTTTTGACCTGCTGAGGGACCTGAATCCGGATTCCTTGCATTCATTTATCAATTTGTACATGGTCTTCTTCTGTTTTTTGTTGAGATGTATACGTTGCTCGGCCACGCTGTTCTCCGAAAATGGGAAAACTCAGCAAGTTGAGAAAAAGCGCTGATCGACCCTGAAGGGTCTGCCAAGGAAAAGAGATGTGTGGGCTATTTTGTTCCAATCCCTGAAATATTAGGCCTTGTAAGGCATGGATCGTACGAAGGTATTTAAGTAGCAATGAACTTTGCTTGTATGGAAGGCATGAAACACAAAGAAAGAGATGTCTTGCGGGAAATTACTTATTTCCCTTTTGAATCCACCATCCTGTGATAACAATGCCTCACAATACCTCCTCCACACATATGAATCTCAACGGTTTGAGAAACTTGTCCCAAGTTCCTCGAACCGTCTCATGAATATTGAGATTTATTAAGCATTGTTTCTCACCCCCTTTTCAGGACGGAATACGCAATCAACTCCATAAATTTAAGAGAATTGAACATGTAATGCAAATAGGAAATTCCTATGGAAAATTCCCTTTTCTATAGAAAAGTGCTTTATATGTCACAATGCATTTGAAAGTTTCCATCAGTCGTCTCAAAGAATTAAACTCCATAATTATCTATGAAGACTGCCTAAGTATTTAAATTGTTTTGAAAAATTACTAAAGAATTTAAAATTCTTGTCGATATAGAGTTTGAGATGAGATGTATAGAACCAATCTATGTGAGCTGTCTTTATTTTTCCAATCCTAACAATATCAGTTGATGAGATGCATTGAGTTATCATGTATTGAACTGAACATAATGCATTCTTTCATCTCACCTTCATTTTATGCCGTGTATCAATCGGCATTGTTCATGCCGTGTCTTGAGAACATTTCGTCTTCATAATCATAGGAGAACAGAGAACTATGGAAAGAGCTATCACATTAACTGCAAAACCTTACTGGCATGAGATCGAAACTGTCAGGGAAAAGAGCAGTGAGTTTTTTAGGCTGAATGGGCTTGCAAATCATATGGTTGATTCTTTGACAATGGTGACCAGTGAACTGGTTGAAAACAGTTTAAAATACGGAAATTTTACACTTTCGGAAGACATTGTGACGGTAGATATTCACATTGATGACAACTTTATTACCATCGAGGTTTTCAATCCAGTTTATGAACCTTCAGACAATCATTTGAGGAAATTGGACAGAATGATTCAATGGATCAGGGGATATCAAGATCCATTCCAAGCATATGTGGAGCAATTAAAAGACGTTTCAAAGAAATCTCTCATAGATGAGGAAAGTGGCCTTGGCCTCGTCAGAATAGCTTATGAAGGCAAGGCAATTCTCGACTTCTTTGTTGGTGAAGACAATATTTTAAATGTTTCAGCCGTTTCGAATTTTTGATGAACATAGTGGAGGCAGATGTGGAAAACACTGAATCATTTGTCAGTAATTTATTGAATATAGAAGTAACGGAAAAGAGTGATTCAATTCATATGAAATGGACCGGCAAGAGCATAGACCGAGAACCTGCCAAATTTCTTACTCCAATTCTGGTTGATCTTCTTGAAAAAGGAAGTGACAAGAATATTAGAATATGTTTGGACTTTCGGAAGTTGGATTATATGAACTCTTCTACGATCACTCCTGTCATAAAAATTCTTGAAAGGGCCAAACGAGGCAAGATTCCGATCACTGTTCTCTACCGCAAGTCACTCAAATGGCAGGAACTCACATTTTCCGCTTTAGAGATATTTCAAACAAAAGATCAAACAGTCCAAATCAAAGGAATGTGAATATGTCTCATGGAGAAGTTACAATTAAAGCCCAATTGGTAGAACAAAATGAAAGAATTCCTATAGATGCCACTTATGCTTCTAAATATTCTCTTTTTGTTCGCTTCTCAAATGGCAAAAATTTTGGGGACGGAGCAGAGTTTTCAAAACTGATTTTTCCGGTCGATGACGACAATGCAGAACTGGGTCCCTGTCGACTTATATCAGAACCCAATATTGATGGTTATGCCGGAAGGCTCATTTTCCTGAATGATGTTTATGACTTTAACAATCTGATCTCGAATAAGAAAATTGTGAAGTTACAAAGCAGCTTTATCAATCTCCCTCTGATTCTATCAAGAAAAAGCAATATAGAGCCATACTTCAAGGATTTTACAGCCAATCTTACGTACGATTTAAGTGTATATAAGAATTTATTCGATACTGTGGATATTGAACAGCAGAATGAACCTGAAAACGTGAGACAATTCGTTCAAAAAGCCATCATCGGGACAGAAGGGGAAAAATTCATGCGTTTTCTTGATGATACGTTGGAAGAACTGGAGCGAATAGTTTCCGATTTTACGAAAGAAGAGCACGAACGACATGGCTTTTATTTTCGAAAACAGCTTTGGGACTACATTATGTGTTCCCCTTTTATGACCCGAACCAATCTAAAACCTCGAGGATACGCCGGTGATTCAGAAATGATGAGGATGATATATGCAAAGGATTACCATAATGAGTCGACTTTTTCTAAACTGATGCACAGACATCCCATAGAACATCCTGCAGCCCAGGCTGTACGAAATAGAAGAGACCTTATTGTTCGAATGACAAATGAAGTTCGCAACAATCAATCCATGTCCTCAAGAAAGAAATGTAAAGTATTGTCTGTTGCCTGTGGACCCGCTTTCGAGATGCAGGACATATTAGTATCTCCCGAAGATTGTGAGAGATATCATTTCACATTGCTTGATCAGGATCGTTGCGCTCTTTTTGAAGCAGCTGAATTGATAGATCATATTGAAAAAAGCTTGAATAAAAAAATTAATGTTGATTATCTCAATGAATCAGTACGTACAATGCTCAGTACACCTCAATTGAAAAACAAGTGGGGACAATTCAATTTCATCTATTCCATGGGACTCTTTGACTATCTTACACCTCCTGTAGCAAAATCTGTGCTGAAAAAACTTTTTGATCTCTTGTCTCCCGGAGGTGAAATGATAGTTGGGAATTTTCACGTTTCAAATCCCAGCAAATATTACATGGAATATTGGTGTGACTGGGTTCTGTATTACCGGACAGAAGAAGAGTTCCGAAATTTACTAGGAGATATTCCCTCTGCAAAAGTCGACGTTTGCTTTGAAGATACTGGGTGCCAGATGTTCCTTCATGCGAAGAGGTTGGAATAATATAGATTTTCAGATGTCAAATTTCACAATGAGGGAGGGAGAAAATCAGAGTAAGCCGAGTTTTAGGGACTTCGTCGAGGATCCCGACTGATAACGAAGCGAATCTTTTTTTACTTGCTCCTGACACCTGAAACCTGGAGTCATGTAGATAAAGCGTAAACTCCCTTTGTGTCAATATGAATAATACCCAGAAATCTGTAGATTTATGCGACTACTGGTAAGGCTAATATAGTGAAAAGTGGGATGAACAACAGCACGGAACAGTTCAGCTTCGATGCAACTCATTTCAGGGACTATCTTACCGGTATAGTTCATCAGTGGTTGAAGACCCTGACAGCTCTGGCGTATACTCTTGTTCCCACCTTTTTTCTTCTCGATTTTTTCACAATGCCCAAAGAGCTTCTCCCTCGTTTTGGGATATACAGGCTTGTTTCCACTCTCATTGTTCTCATTCAATACTTTTTTATACGAAATACCGAACCAGGAAAACACTCATATTATCATGGGTATTTCATTACAATCAATGTGGGTGGGATGATTGCACTCATGACAGTGGATCTTGGGGGGTTCAATTCCAGCTATTATGCGGGCCTGAACCTTGTAATAATCGGCGTCAATCTTCTCCTTCCGTGGGGTGCGATCCATTCAGCCATAAATTGTGCCATGATTATATTTATGTATGTTCTCTTTAATGGTATTTCAGGCCAAAGTTACGATTCCACCACACAAATCAACAACCTGTTCTTTTTATTCGCTACTGCCATCATATCTATCAGCATAAACCATGTAAAACACAGGCTTGTGAAGCAAGAATTCTACCTTCTTGTTGAGCTAAAGAAGGCGAGAGACGCCCTCTGGAGTGAAATGGAGATTGCGAAACGTATACAAACCGCTCTTTTACCAGATAAAAGATCGATACGTGGTTTTGAGATCGCTGCTGCCATGTATCCTGCAAAAGAAGTGGGAGGCGATTACTTCGACATTATTGAGACACCCAATGGAGATAAGTGGGTGACAATGGGGGACGTTTCGGGTCATGGCGTAGATTCGGGGCTGATTATGATGATGGCTCAAACAAGTATCGCCTCAACAGTAAATAATTTTCCAGGCTGTAAGCCATCAACTGTTCTTGAGTCGGTAAACTCCATTATTCGAGAGAACATTTCAAGACTAGGTTCAGATCATTATATGACCATCCTTGCCATACGATTGAATGAGTCTCAAATGATGGTAGCAGGGAAGCATCAGGATTTGTTAATCTATCGAACCGCATTGAATAAGACCGAAACAATACCCACAAAGGGGACATGGCTTGGAATGGTTGATGATATCGGCAAGTATCTGGAAGATACATCCGTACAAATTCATGATGGTGATATTATACTTTTATTTACGGACGGCATCACCGAAGCCATCAATAAGAATGGTGAATTGTATGGACAAACACGTCTTGAACAGACACTCAATCAATATGCAGATTTGCCTGTGTATAAAATTCTGGACAAGATGATGAGAGAAGTCAATGTATTTCAAGAAAAACAGATGGATGATATGACTTTAGTCGTCATAAAAAAAATGCCCCAACAATGAGCCTGTTCCTTATGATGCCTTTGAAATCTTAAGAACGGAATTCGAGAAACTCAATATATCGGCTTCTCAGAGAGCTCTTTCTTTCGAACGAGCCTCATCATTTCGTCTTCCTTGATCTTACAGAAAATATCTCATTTCTGGATGGATATTCACTGCTGAAATTTGTCCTTGCTGAAAATTTATACTGAGTTTCCAAATCTCTGAAAAGAAAAAAGCAAATGAAGGGTATTTATTCTACTTTGGATGAAATAAAACTGAATTTATTGACACTCTCATTCCAGGGAGATATTGAGAAAACATATCTTCAAGATCATTTCAGGAAAACCATAAAACATGTTCGGACGGCATTGCTTCTCGCCATCTTTTTTTACGGGATTTTCGGAATCTTGGACGCTTGGCTCGTTCCAGTTGTAAAAGAAATCCTCTGGTTTATTAGGTATGTTGTCTTTATTCCTTTTGTTTTTGCCATTTTTCTGTTCTCCTTCACTCCCCATTTTAAAAAATATATGCATGCTTCCATTGCAGCAGTAATTTTGGTCGCTGGATTGGGAATCATTGGAATGATAGTTATTGCTCCTTCACCTGCGAATTATTCATACTACGCAGGGTTACTTCTCGTCTTTATGTTCGGATATACATTCTTCAAACTCCGATTCATCTGGGCAACTCTTGCCGGA
>JAXHSZ010000234.1:0-4496 GCA_034190725.1 Thermodesulfobacteriota bacterium | reverse complement strand
TGCGTATTCAGATACAAAAGCCCAGCAACTCTCCGGAGGACAAAAACAGAGAATTGCCATCGTACGGGCACTTGTAAACGATCCTGTTCTCATGCTCTGCGACGAACCGACTTCCGCACTTGACGTGGAGAGCAGCAGTGTAGTCCTCAACACTCTGAAGCAGCTTTCCAAGGATGAGAACCGAGGTGTGGTCCTGGTGACCCATGATCCGAGAGTTTTTCCCTATGCGGATCGTCTCATCAAGGTTGAGGATGGCCGTGTATCGTATGACACGAGAAGTTCCGGTGAAATAGAGAGGGAATTTTGAAGAAATTTTGGCGAGTACTGGCTTTCGGGATCATTGCGGTTTTAGTTCTCGGTTTTAATGTGTACACTTTTTTATTGGTATCAAAGAAACCAAAGGCTCCAAGAGAGATCGAAGTTGGTAAAATACCCAGAAAAGCATATGGAAGAGTAGAACCCCGAGGGGGTGAAGTTTACGTCAGTCCAAACGTTACGAAACGGGTACTTGCCATACATTTACAGGAAGGGGATTCCGTGCGGAAAGGGCAAAGACTCTGTACGCTTGAACGGAAAGTTGAAAAAACCAGATTACAAGCTGCACTTGCACGTGTCAAGGTGCAAGAAAAACAAGCAGAGATAAGTCGTGATGAGTTCTTCAGGAAGATGAAATTAATTGAAACCAACACAATCACGGATTTTGAGTATTCGCAGATCAAACTTCGCAAGGAATTGGATGAAGTAAAGACAGAAATGTTGAAACGCGAGGCAGCCACTGTGCAAGCTCTCTTGGAACAACTCACACTGAGGTCGCCGATTCGAGGCCGCATCTATAAATTGGACGTAAAGTTGGGCGAGACATTGCGTGCAGGGGACAATACAAAGATTATCCTCGGTTCAGATGATTTACAGGTGACACTCTATGTGGAATCATTCTGGATCAATCAGCTTTTACCGAGTACTTTCTATAGTGTGTATGACTCGGAAACAGGAGAATCTATTGGCAAGGGAAAGATCCTTTCACGTTCCCCTTATCTCGATACGAAAAAACTGAGAACCGAAGATCCAGACGAAAGAATCGACACTCGATTTCAGAAGGTAGTCATGGATTTAGAAACCGAACGAGAATCCGTACCTATTGGTCTTCAAGTGACGGTGGAAATCCCGTCGGGCATTTGATTTGGATATCGATACAAATGCCTGAAAAATGGTTTGAATGGTGTTGGCATACCGGATCTTATCATAATCCAAAATGCAAAACAAAATCATAGTGAAATTTACTCTCTGGACAGTCATTTTTATCTGATGAAGAATATCCTCGATCTTCAGATACAAATAATAAGCTGAACCTATGCCGAACAAGCGCTTTCACTCAGAGTGCAAAGCATCACTGTTTTTCGCTCTTGCTTATGAATAATCCCCCTTGATGACACTCAAACATTTGGAACAAAGGAGAAAGGATCATGAAAAAAATAACAAACAACTATTGGATTGGTGGTAAACTGAGTTGCAAACCGGTTAGGGGGCCTTTGGTGTGTTTGGTCACCTGTCTGGTGATCCTCTTTATACTCTTTGGAGTAATACGGGCACAAGCAGAATGGCCGAGGGTCGTCCTTTCAAAAGATGGAATTCCAATCTCTTTTGAAGTTTATGGTTCCGGTGAACCGACTCTTGTATTCGTGCATGGTTGGAGTTGTGATGCCAGATATTGGCGTATGCAGATACCATATTTTTCCACTGGATATCGTGTTGTCACCCTCGACCTGGCAGGCCACGGTCACTCAGGCATGACACGCTCTCAATATACCATGCGGGCCTTCGGTGAAGATGTAAAAGCAGTGGTCCAGGCAATAGGGACGAATCAAGCTATTTTGTTGGGACATTCAATGGGAGGTTCTGTGATTGCGGAGGCTGCTCGACTCATGCCTGATCGCATTATTGGGCTGATAGGTGTGGATACGCTTGGCGACATAGAATATCAAATGACAAAGGAGCAGTTGAAAAAGATGCTTGCCCCTCTTGAGAAGGATTTTCAGAGTGGTGCAAGGGAATTCGTAAAGCAGATGATTTTACCCTATATGTATCCGGAACAGCGCGAGTGGATTCTCTCTGACATATCAGCGGCACCACCGACTGTCGCTCTCAGTGCCATGAATTACCTGCTGTCACAGTACATCACAGGTGAAGCAGCTCAAATATTTGATGAAATTCACATCCCTGTCATGTGCTTAAATAGTGACATGTGGCCCATTAATTATAAGGCAAACCGCCGGCATATGTCTTCTTTTGATGCTATTATTCTGAAAGGAGCGGATCATTTCCTCATGATGGACCGTTCAGAAGAATTCAATCTTTCTCTGGAAAAGGCAATACAAAAAATTTTGAAAAATAGGGATAAGTAGAGTCCGTTCATAACAAAAAAACAGAAACAACTTTCATTTTTTCCGGCTCATCCAGAGCCTTGGGCAAGTCCTGATGATCTGCTATAGGAGGTCTATTTCGAACCCTTCCATCCTGTCATGGGAACAAATCTCCCAGTGCTTGGATCGGCCTTAAAGACTTTTGCTGAATTCATGCCTTTATGATTGGACGGGCTGAAGCTGACAGGTGCTGTGAGTCCCTTCATATCATAATTCTGTATACTTTCCAAGGCCGTTACAAACTTTTCTCCATCTATGTCCTTACCGGCCCTGGATAACCCTTCTTTCAATACGGTCGCAATCCCCCAACCGTACGTATAGAGTTTCCCTCGATATGGCTTTTCCGTACCTGGTGCGTATTTGAGTGTTATCTCCCTCATCAGAGCTACGCCTTCACCCTCATTATACCATGAAGCAAAAACGGTAATTGCATAATACTTTTTCGCTGCAGCACCGGCCATATGAATCACCTCTTCTGAGGCTGCTGCAGCGTTTCCAAAGACAGGAATACTCATGCCGAATTTTTTCAGTTCCCGCAACAGTACGCCTGCAGGTTGGGGAAGGAAGCCACATAGCATGATGTTATTTACTTTATGCCTTCTCATACTCATTACCTGAGAAGCAGCGTCCAGGGAACCGGGATTTAATACCTCTTTTGCAACCGGTGTAATATTATGTGATTGTAGTCTTTCAATGGCAGGTTTAAGATCCAGTCTGCCTGTTTCGTTATCCGGATAGACTAATGCCACTCTCGGATCATCAGGTTTTAGGTCTTCAACCATATAATTGATGATGCTCTTCATAGTATTGGGATACGTCTCGAAAACCCCAAAGACATACTTCTTTAGCGGGGAAATTGTCTTATCATTGGGTGGTATTGCTATAGTGGGGATTCTTTCCTTTTCTATATGTCGAAAGAGAGTGATCGTAGCCCCTGATGACGTGGGTCCGATCATTGCTAATATTTTATCCCTGTAAAGGAGCTTCTTAAAGGCGGCTATGGCCATTGGAATTGAGTACCTGTCGTCTTCAACTATGATTTTTACATTTCTCCCATTCACTCCTCCGTTCTCATTGACATATCTAAAGTATTTTTTCAAACCGTCGGTTGCAAGGGCGGCAACATTTGCTGCGGGGCCTGTCTGGTCGAGTATAACCCCGATCTTCAAAATATCGTCCGTTACTCCCCTTGGACTGTCGGCATATCCCTTTCCGATGAAAAAGAAGAAACAGATGCAAGTTGCATAAATGACAAAAAGAAAACGAAAATTCATTCTCATTTGGATCCCTCCATTACTTGAGCGGTAAACACATTCGGGCAAATATGCGGTGAATCGCACGCTACATATTCTTCAACCTTCACAGATTATAGACGAATTCTTCGGTAAATTCATCTTATTTGTCAGCTTCTTTCATGACAGATAGATAAAGGTGATCTTCTCGGTGACCAGAGCAGTTGATCCCATTGGTGAGATACAACGTGGTAATGGGAAAGGGCATTGTTTTGTGAACTCCCCCCCAGTCTGTGAATGATCCACCAACAGAGGGGGATAACATGCCATATTTTTTGCTACGCTGCAACAACCTCTTTTATTTCAGGAACTTTCTCCATCAATGTTTTTTCTACTCCCATTTTCATCGTCATTTGCGACATGGGGCATGATCCGCAAGCACCTGTCAGCCTCACCTTTACGACCCCATCACTGATGTCTACTAATTCCACATCTCCCCCATCTGCTTGTAGGGCGGGCCTTATGTGGTTCAATGCTTCTTCGACTTTTTCTTTCATACTGGCATTCTCCTCTCTACAGTGTTGTTCAAGTAAGCCGCTACGCGGCAGAATAAAAACTCCTCAAGTATTCTTCGATTTTAAGCTTACCTGATTTCATTACCATTCAAACAAGTTGCAGTATCTCCCATTTTATCATCATAATCCTTCAGTTCCATTCAATATCTTAACCCCAAAGGAAAGGAGAATTGTGATGAAAGATTATTATGAAAGATCCATGAGAGCACTGCAACTTGCAGGTATGAGCGAGCGTACACAAGAATGCTATACTCGCTCAGTTCGACAAC
>JAXHSZ010000233.1:0-8416 GCA_034190725.1 Thermodesulfobacteriota bacterium | reverse complement strand
GCCTCTCACTCGATCCGTAATTGTGATTGGTATCCAGATGCCGCTCCCTATTGTTGAGACCACACCCTCTGCTCAACATATGGAACTCTATCGTACCAGTAATCGCATACTTGACAATATGGCCTTTGAGTTGACATTATTGCTGAACCGGAAGGGACATGCCTCCATCTTTATGAGCAGGGACGGATATGCACGGATCGATGTATTGATAGAGAAGCCTGCTGCTGCATTTGCCCATATCTTCGCCGCACACTATGCAGGATTGGGAAGCGTGGGCATCAACCATACCATACTCACCAAAGAATTTGGCCCCAGAGTGCGATTTGTTTCTGTTTTTACCAATGCAGAACTTCCTCCTGATCCCACACTCAAGGAAAACCTGTGCATACGGTGCGGAGCATGTGTGGAATTGTGCCCTGTGAATGCTTTTACAATCAGCAAAGAGGAACTCCGAGATAAAAATGGAAAGGTTGTCGCCGATTATAATAAAAAGGTGTGTGCAAAGAGAAGCAAGTTGCTGACGGTAAAAGGATGTTACCCTTGTGGGTCTTGCATAAAAGTATGTCCCGTTGGAGAAGACAGGAAACTGTACGATCGGGAAAAAGCTCTCCCGCACTATCGGGAGGAAGCTGAGTCTCTGTCCCAGGGTTCGGATGATCCATTATACAGGTCGTGGGATCACATAAGAAACCATGGAAGTTTACCGCTCAAGTGAGACCACACCTCTTTGATCCGGGCATTCGACCGAGTTCACGACCGTCTACTGGTCCCTTTATTCGATCTTTATGTATTGCGGGCTTACGCCATTTTTTTATATGTAACGGGACGATAAACCATATATGTGCTCCCTCCGCGAGGAGTAATTTTGTATCATTCCCTCATCCTATGAAAAGAAACTGGGAATAAAGGAAAAGGAGATGAGAGTTATGACGTCACAAGCTCCAACAGAGATCACCTCGGTCTGTGAGATATGGTCTGAAGGGCTGTCGAAGGTCAAGGACGACATTGCCTGCGTCGACTATGCCAGACGCGAGCTACCGAATCTGCTCCATAACAAAGAACTTTTTGCTAAGATTCTTAATGATATTGTCAAGGGAACAAAATACCCTGACATAAGAAGTGCAACAATGTTTGATAATGAACTGCTTCTCTATTCGGATCCATCGCGACAGTTCTCCTTGAGATTGTTTCTCTGGGCTCCGGGTGAATACACAGTGGTTCATGATCACAACTCATGGGGTGTAATCGGTCCCATTTCAGGTGTGCTTGAGGTCTTTAACTACAGACGTGAGGACGATGGATACAAAGAAGGGTATGCAGAACTCGTCAATACAGAGAAACTCACATGCATGCCGGGTGAGACCGGATTCACCATGACTTTGAATGAAGGGATACATAATATCGGGAATCCCACGGATAAGGCGATGGCATCTCTTGGCATGTACGGGAAGCCCCTGCGCAGAGGGTATATAAACGGATTCGACCTGGAAAAAAAGAAGGTCTATAAGATATTTCCCCCCAAAGTCAAAAAGAGAACACTTGCGGAACGGGCGTTACCTGGGCTCAAGTAATCGTGACAGTTCCCGGTTGTCAGTTGACAAAAAGCGATTAATAGCCCCAAAAAATCTTTCCTGATCAAGAACCGGATGGAACCGGCCGGATCTATTTCCGAATTCCCTCAATAACAAGTGTTATTGCAACCGTATCACCTGCTGCTGGGATATACTTTGTCATACCGTACTCACTTCTATTGATACTGAATTGCGTCTCGAATCCGGCTCGATATGCACCATAGTGGTCTTTTCCCTCGCCGATAAATTTTACCGGAACCGTGATTTTCTTTGTAATGCCGTGTAATGTAAATTCACCTGCTACTTCATACAGGTTTTTTGATTGTTTCTTGATTTCTCGGCTTTTAAAGTACATGATCGGAAATTCGGCAACATCGAAGAAATCCTTGCTTTTCAGGTGTTCGTCCCTTTGATTGTTCTCTGTGTTGATACTCTCAGTCTTAATCACAATGTCAACAGTACTTTTTGTAGAGTGGGCTTTATCAATAACAATATTACCGGAAATATCGGTAAAACCTCCCCTCACAAAACCAAATCCGTAATGTCCCACCTTAAAGAAAGCTGTTGAATGTACCGGATCGACCTCATACGTTTCAATATCTGCGGCTGAGACAATCGAGGCAAAGAAAAGCAATACAAAAAAGAATACAAAGTTTGAGATACGAGTTCCCGTCTTTTTCATTTTCACCTCCTGAAGAATTGTGAACTGTGTGGTGAGCCAAGTTTACGCCTACTGTAGCATTGTTTGACTGCACAGGTCGAAGAATTGTGTTCTCATATGAGAAAAAGTGATAGCGCGTCTTCGAACCTCACCAGGGCATCTCTATACCGTCATGCCTGTAGAACCGACCGGTCTGTGCCATGGTGAAGTCCTCTACTATGGATCGCATGCCTTGAACACTCTCCGGCGGTAACAGGGCCGTGCCGGGTCCTCCCATCCTTGTTTTCACCCATCCGGGGTGCAATATCAGAACACCCACTCCAAGTGGTTTCATTTCGTATGAAAGGCCTTTCATTACTGCGTTCAGGGCCGCTTTGCTGGATCTGTAATAATAACTTCCTGGTTCCTCTATATCCGTAATACTGCCCATGTGTGTACTGATAACAACTATGAGTCGTTTCCTGCTTCGTGATATATGGTCCTGAAGAGCCGCTGCAAGCCTTACTGCTCCCATGGTATTGACTCGAAATGTATACTCCCAGTCTTCATAACGAATTTTCTCCACACTCACTTCCCAGTATTTTTCCGGATAGACTCCGGCGTTGTTGAGAAGTACGTCTACTGATTCATTCATGAGTTCCACTGCAACGGCGTTAATCTCATCAGGTTTGGTCACATCCAATCGATGGATGCTGACATTCTTTTGCGTTGTCGCCAGATCATGGAGATCGAATGCTTCAGTGGGGTGCCTGCAGGTGGCGTAAACCCGCCACCCAGCTTTTGCGTATTGTTTCACCCACTCAAGCCCTAAACCTCTGTTACTCCCTGTAACGAATACACTCGTCATTTCTTTTCCCCATGGTAACATCTTAAAAAGTCCGGGAACATAGCCTAAACTACTGGGAGCTTTCCTTCGCTCCTATGTGAGCTACGGCATAAGTATATTTCTTAAAGGTATTGAGAGAAGTTACTTCCCATGTTTGTGAATTTTCAACTATTCGTGAGGAATGACATCTATATGAGTTTTCATCCGGGCTTCGACCTACCTCCTATGCTTCTTTGAACTTACAGTTTCTCAGTCCACAGCAGTTTCATATTCTTTTCTCCTATTCTCGTCGCTTTCAGGAATCTCCTGCTCTGCTATCATCACAGGGCTCGTCATCATCGGAAGCCCTGGAATGTTCCGCACTCGGTGCCGTCGTACAAAATGGGATTTTCTCTTCAGGCTTCCGACCTTTTTCCTGATCATCCTTCTCTTTTTCATTTACCTTCTTTTCTTCCATAGATTTCACTCCCTTTCATTTCCCCATATCCGTTCGGAAATGGAACGTTTTCTGCCAAATGAAAAAATACAAGGACCACACACAATAACATTGGGGATGCATGGGGCATTGTATTGCACACGAACATCTGATTCAGATTTACAGACCCTTGAAAATAACATTTACAAACGAACACTATTTATACCCTTCCATTAACTTTTCAAAGGCAAGCCGGTCCACATCCTGCCTGATCAAAGGCCCGTGAGCTAATGTGGGAAAGTGTTCTTCAAATGTTTTTCGGTCGTTTTTGTAAATCACTCCGATGGGAATTTTGTCTCCCCACTGGGAAGCTGTCTTACATGCCGTTTCCCAATCTACAGCATCGTAATGGTCGGGAAGCGAATAACATCGCTTTTCATACCATTCAAAGGTGTTCACCCTATTGAAAGAGACGCAGGGTTGCAAAACATCAACTATTGAAAGCCCTCGATGGGCTATTCCCTGTCGAATCAGATCCGTAAGGTGGTCCACTCTCCCCGCAAAACCGCGTGCGACAAATCCGGCCTTCATGACAACTGCAACGGCAACGGGGTTGAATGGTGCTGCAGCAACACCATTTGGCTGTGTTTTGGTGACAAAGCCTTCATGGGATGTTGGGCTTGCCTGCCCTTTTGTGAGGCCGTATACCTGATTGTTATGAACCACCATTGTGATATCTATGTTGCGGCGAATGGCAGCTAAAAAGTGGTTCCCGCCCTCACCATAATTGCAGCCGTCACCACTTTCAACGATGACCGTCAGTTCCGGATTGACTAACTTTGCACCCGTTGCCACGGGCAATGATCTCCCGTGCAGACCGTTGAAAACGTTTGCATTCAGGTAGTGGGGTGCTTTGGCAGCCTGCCCTATACCTGAAACGAAAAGCACTTGATGTGGTTCCAATTGGCTCGCCACGAGAGCTTCTTTCACGGCCTTGAGAATTGAATAGTTGCCGCAACCCGGGCACCAGGCTGTTTCAAAGTTTCCGTAATCGTTTGCTGTTACCATGATATGTCTCCCTTTGCGTCTTTCTTTTCAAGTATCCAGAAGTCAGGAGCCAGAATCCAGAATTGAATTGTTATAGTAGTCATAAGGTTTAAATATGCACCTGACAAGTTACCTTGCATTCAGTTGGCAAGTCCTCTCAGGATATGCTCCGGTGTAATCGGCAGACCATCATACCGAAGCACTTTCTTCTTTATTTGAAAACCTGTCTCTCGTTGAATCAAACGAGTCATCTGGCCTGAAGCGTTTCCTTCCACACAGACAACCTCTCGTGCTTCTTCAAGATGACCCATGAAATTTTCCGGCACCAGAGGCCATACTTGAGAGAAATGAAGAGTTGCTGTTCGTTCCCCTTCGGACCTCAACTTTGAAGCGGCTTCCATCACTGCACCCTTGCTCGATCCCCATGATACCAAAAGCACATCAGGCTTTTCATCTCCATGTACTTCAGGAGGCAATACCTCCTTCATGATCCCTTCTCCTTTTTTAAGACGTTTCTCAACCATTTGTTTGCGAATGGTCAAATCCTCAGTGATATGTCCGTCTTCAGTATGCTCGTCACTATCCACCACAACGAGATGTCTGGACAATCCGGGCAATAATCGCGGCGATACACCATTTTCCGAAAATGCAAAACGACGATATGGAACGGATACTGTTTTGGGGTCGGCCCCTGAAATTATGGGTAAGAGGTTGTTCAGGTCAAAGGGGGCTGTATCGCGAAAAGAATCGGAAAGAAAGTGATCCGTGAGAAGGAAAACCGGGCTTTGGTATCGTTCGGAAATTTCGAAAGCTTTACGGGTGAGATGAAAACACTCATCAATGGTGCCGGGTGCAAAGATGGCTTTGGGGAATTCCCCGTGTCCGGCATGGAGTACGAATTCGAGATCCCCCTGCTCAGTGCGTGTGGGAAGGCCGGTTGCAGGCCCCGGACGCTGGGCCACCACGATCACTATGGGAGTTTCAGTCATCGCGGCAAGACTCACGCCTTCCACCATCAAAGCAAAACCTCCTCCGGACGTGCCCACCATACTGGGCGCCCCAGCAAATGAAGCCCCTATGGCCATGTTAATTGCGGCAATCTCATCTTCAGCCTGTTCCACGATAACTCTCGTTTCTTCTGCGCCAGCCGCCAATGTGACTCCGATTGGAGTTGCGGGCGTCATGGGATAGAAAGAGTAGAATCGTAAACCTGATGTGAGAGCGCCGAGGACGATGGCGTCATTTCCATTCATGACAAGTCGTTGAGATGGGTGAGCATTGCGGGAGAGACATTGGAAATTCGTTGACTGTTCACCTGTCCATTGAAAGGCCTTTTTCAGCACCTGTCTATTTTCTTCAAGGGTGTCTCGATCCAAAGAACTGAAGAAGTCATCCATGGCGCTCATTACTGATGCCTCGTCAAGACCAATGAGAGAGGCCACAACTCCCAGGGCGGCTGTGTTTGACATTTTGTTGGAAGCCATTTCCTGGAAGGGAACTTGGAGGCAGATATCTTTTTCAACGTGAAAAGCTGTATCAGCAATGATACATCCGCGTGAAGATACCTTGTCTTCGTGTATCTTCACGGTTTCCTCGTTGAGGGCAACAAGGACATCCACCAATTCCGTTGGAGCAAGAACGTCCTTTAAACCCATGCGAATAGCAAATGTATTGTGACCGCCTCGAATGCGTGACTGAGAATTCTGAGTCACCAGAATCGAATAGCCGTTTCTCACGATACTCTTGACGAGTATTTGCCCTATGGTGAGCAACCCTTGTCCTGCCTCCCCGCCAATGAGTATATTTATTGTGTGACCACTCATCTCTTCGCTCCTCTCATAAGATGCTGAATAATTAATCCCTATGATTCGGTAAAGGAAAACTTGAGGGATTCCTCATGATCTTTTTTCTTGAGGGTGACCTCCAATTCGAGGCGGCTGTCCCTTATACCCAAAGAGAAGGGTTCTTTTCCTTTTTTATCTTCCAAGTGAGTAATTGAACGCATGATTTCAAAGATCTTCTCTGTAATTTCAGGGGATGGGGAAGGAAGGGTCTTTTTCTCTTCCGACTTTACGGTTACCTTATCTTCCCCTTTCTTTCTTTTGATGGACAGTTTTCTTCCTCCTTCCGTGAGAGTAAACATGATTGACAGAGCCAGGTATTTCAGGGAGTCTTCTTCAATGTCCTCACTCTTTTGGGAGGCTATCGCTTCCAGTTCTTTCTCATAGTCCGTATCCATATAGCAATCACACATTTCCTGAAGACGGATATGAAGATTCCTGCTGTCTTTTAATGGTGTCATTTTTTCCTCCTTTGAATTTGCCGATAGATTTTTGCCAGTGCGATTGAGCGGGGTCGCTTGAAGAAGTCGCACACTCTTCATTCGGTCAACCGCACATGCCGAATAAATAAGTTTCATTAGTACAGGTTTGCTACATATTGGAAGTTGCTGTACTCAATCCTATTTTTTTCTTTGGGGATCTCTCTTTTCGGAGATGAAAGTTTCATGCCTTTGGCGATGACAACCACACCTGAATCACTCACAAAAAACCGCTCTCCGTCCTTTTTCCAATCGTAACCTATCTCCGTTCGCGGAGGAATTTTAACTCCTTTGTCTATGATGGCTCTTCTGATTTTACAATATCTCCCCACATCAACATCTTCCATCAGCACGGATTCCATAATTTCCGAATGACTGTTGATTCGAACCTGGGGAGACAAAACAGAGTTTTGTACCCTTCCTCCATTGATAATACACCCCCCGGAAACTATGGAATCAATACAAATACCAAACTTCCCACCGGTATATTCCCGGGCAAAAACCATTTTAGCGGGGGGGTATTGCCCCTGAAAGGTCCGTATGGGCCAATCATCATCATATAGGTTGAATTTCGGATCAGGCGCAGCAAGATCCATGTTTGCATCAAAGTAGGAATCGATTGTGCCCACATCTCTCCAGTATAGAAGCTTTTTCTCGTTCTCATTTTTAAAATTGTAAGCAAAAACCCTCGCCCTTTCGATCATTTCCGGGATAATGTCTTTGCCGAAATCATGAGCGGTCTCTTTATGAGCGTCCTCCTCCAGAAATTCCCTCAAAACTTGATTATTGAAGATATAAACTCCCATATTGATAGGAATTGTTCCGTTGCTATAGGTCGAAGAGTCGATCTTTTTCGGCTTTTCTTTGAAACAGATCACCTTCCCCTCATCATCCACCTTCATCACACCGAAATGAGATCCTGCATCCTGAGCAACGTCTATCGTTGCTACGGTGACATCAGCATCCTTTTTCTTATGGAAAGCAAGCATCCTGGAATAGTCCATTTTGTATACATGATCAGCGGAAAGCACAAGAAAATAGTCCGGGTTGACCGTATCGGCAAAATACAGATTTTGATAGATGCTATCTGCCGTCCCCTTGTACCAATCACCGCTTATTCTCATCTGGGGAGGGATGGGAAAAAGAAATTCATCGAGTTCCGAATGAAATATGTTCCAGCCCAAACGTAAGTGCCGTTCCAGAGACAAGGACTTGTATTGAGTGAGGACCACAATCTTCCTTATTCCTGAATTGACACAGTTACTCAATGTAAAGTCGATCAAACGATAAATCCCTCCGAAGGGCACTGCTGGTTTGGCCCTATCCCTGGTCAGCGGATAGAGACGCTCTCCATTCCCTCCGGCCATGACCATTGCCAACACATCTTTCATGGCGTTCCCTCCTTTCCTTTATTCTCCCTTTTGGGCACTTCTTCAAGAGATCTTCGGTATTTGTGGTTCAGATTCTATTTCTGCTATTAAATGTAAACCCAAAACCTGCTGGACAACAACATCAAGTCAAAAGTGAAAGGATTAAAAGCCGAACACAAAGACCTGGCCACGGTTTTGGGTTTACA
>JAXHSZ010000232.1:0-2940 GCA_034190725.1 Thermodesulfobacteriota bacterium | reverse complement strand
GTGACAATGTATCATTGAGTGTGGAGTTGATAACTCCCATCGCGATGGAGAAGGAGTTGAGGTTTGCCATTCGTGAAGGTGGACGAACTGTTGGAGCCGGTGTTATCAGTGAGATCATCGAGTAAATCCTTTTTAACTTTGCTTTTTATATAAAGAGATTTTCAATATGAGAGAAATAGTAATCCTGGCATGTAGTGAGTGTAAGCAAAGAAATTATACAACGACTAAAAATAAAAGAAATACACCTAATAAATTAGAGTTCAAGAAGTACTGTCGGTTCTGTCGAACTCATACCCTTCATAGGGAAACCAAATAGGTTCCCTACCACCTATTTTTTTATTGCACTGAATGTTGTGCCACGCCTGGTAAGGTTTGTTTTACTTTCGGTTTAATTGGCCTACCTCTTTGTGGGTAATCTTCACTGCAGTTTTTTAGGGGATTTCATTTTTATAAAACAGGCCAGTAGCTCTAACGGCTAGAGCACCGGACTCCAAATCCGGGGGATGGGGGTTCGAATCCCTCCTGGCCTGCCATTTTCAAGGGCATTGGTCTTCAAAGGATATCCTAGATGTTTGATAAGATCACGCAATTCCTTAGAGAAGTCAGGGTTGAGCTGAAGAAGGTTACATGGCCTTCTCGAAAGGAGACGGTTGGGTCCACCTCCGTTGTTCTCGTTGTTGTAATTATCATTGCCGTATTCTTGGGGCTCGTTGACATTGGTCTATCAAGGTTGATCAGAGTCTTTCTGGGTTGATTCATATTGAGCTTGGGCCACATTTGCTTTCTGCATTTGACATATTCAGTTTGCAGATCCTGAAAATGATTGAAATCCATGGCTATTATGAGACAAGAGAAAAATGACCTCAATGATCTTATTCATCCCATTACTCAATGTCTGAACGAAAGTGGGTTCGTTTTTCCAAGTTCAAGGAAGATGAATATTTTAACTGTAGGAATACATTGAGTGAAATAAGTACACATTGCAAAGTGTTCTTACATCTGGTTATCACAAAGAATTTGGTGGAAATAGCAGTTTTCTTTCAAGCACTACTTATGAGACATTATAAATAGAGCATTTCAATGGCAAAAAAGTGGTATGTTGTTCATACATATTCAGGATATGAAAACCAGGTCAAGACTGCACTGGAGGAACGTATAAAGGCCCATAACAAAGAGGATTCTTTTTCTGACATTCTTGTGCCGTCAGAAAAAGTGGTCGAGCTTGTCAAAGGAGAGAAAAAAACGTCCGATCGAAAGATCTTTCCTGGATATGTGCTCATACACATGGAATTAGATAATGAGACCTGGCATATAGTGAGAAATACCCCTAAGGTGACAGGGTTCATAGGGGGCAGAACCAGTCCTGTAGCTATTTCCGATGCAGAGGTTAAAGAGATAACAGATCAGATAAGTGAGGGGACTCTAAAGCCAAAGCCTAAAGTACTCTATGAGAAGGGTGACAACGTTAAAGTGATTGACGGTCCTTTCACAAACTTCAATGGTGTTGTGGCAGAGGTGAAACCTGAAAAAGGAAAGTTGAAGGTTTTGGTGAGTATTTTCGGCAGATCTACACCGGTAGAGCTGGAGTTTCTACAAGTAAAAAAGATATAATTCAGGAGGATAGAGATGGCAAAGAAAGTCATTGGGATCATTAAACTTCAAGTTCCAGCTGGTACAGCGAATCCCTCTCCTCCAGTGGGGCCGGCTTTGGGACAACACGGTGTCAATATAATGGAGTTTTGTAAGTCATTCAATGCTCAAACTAAAAAGCAAGAGGGCATGATCATACCGGTTGTCATTACTGTATATGCAGATAGATCATTCAGTTTCATTACAAAAACCCCCCCAGCGTCTATTTTATTGAAAAAGGCAGCCTCAATCGTGAAGGGCTCTGGGGAGCCTAACAGATCAAAGGTTGGAAACGTTACCCGCAAACAAATTGAAGAAATTGCAAAAATAAAACAACCCGATCTTAATGCAATCGATTTGGCGGGAGCCATGAAGATTATTGAAGGAACTGCCAGGAGTATGGGCATAGAGATCATTGAGTAATTTCTTTTCATGATTCAATGTTCATCCCTTTAAGGTTGTTTTCGCAATCTCTTTTTCAGATACAGGTGTAAGGACGCATTGCAATATGCCCTTACTTGTCCAATGTATTCATGCCGTTAAATCTTCGTCTTTCTTGGCCATGAAGGAAATATCTCATTTTGGACAAACATGAGTAAATTTTAACATAGAGCAAAAGAGTGGTTACGATGGGAAAAAAGTATAGAGATTCAGCAAAAAAAATTGATTCGATGAAAAAATATGAACTGGAAGAAGGCATTAAGATTGTGAAAGAGAATTCATTCTGCCGTTTTGATGAATCCGTCGATATTGCTATTAGACTCGGAATAGATCCACGGAAGGCTGATCAGATGGTGAGAGGTACCGTGATATTACCACATGGGACTGGCAGAGATGTTGTAGTTTTAGTCTTCGCAAAAGGAGAAAAGGAGAAAGAGGCAAGAGAAGCGGGGGCTGATTTCGTAGGAGCAGAAGATTTAATTGAGAAAATAGCCGGAGGTTGGACGGAGTTTGACAAGGCAGTGGCCACACCTGACATGATGGGGATGGTCGGAAAGATAGGCAAGATTCTGGGGCCGAGAGGATTAATGCCCAACCCTAAAGTGGGGACAGTGACTTTCGATATTGAACAGGTCGTCAAAGAGTTAAAAGCTGGAAAGGTAGAGTTCAGGGCTGATAAAACAGGAATAATCCACGTTTCCATTGGAAGAGTCTCTTTCAGTCCGGAATCACTATTAGAGAACATCACCTCACTGCTTGATGTGATCATTAAGGCAAAACCCCCTTCAAGCAAAGGAGTGTATATGCGCAGTATTGCTCTTTCGAGCACTATGGGGCCTGGGGTAAAATTAGATCCTGTCCATGCAAAAG
>JAXHSZ010000231.1:0-2905 GCA_034190725.1 Thermodesulfobacteriota bacterium | reverse complement strand
TCACACTTTCCAAGCGTCCGAATATTGCACGAGGACGATGTGCTGGGGCATCTCTTAGGGACATTGGAAAGTGTGATGCCACTCCCTCCTTTTTTTCCTTTTCTTCATTGGATTCATTATTGAACTTCAGAATGGCAATGGGAACCATTTCCCTGATGTCACGGATATTGAGCAGGGTTTCTATCATATCTATTTCCGCGCCTGTTCCTCCTACGAGAATTGCAGCAAAGTGACGTCGAGAAATTCGTGTGATTGCCTCTTTGCCATCTCTTGCATGTATGACAATCATTCTGTTGGAATTGAGTCTTTCCTGCAGTTCATCATTGGGATCTTCATTTACGAAAAGTATCTCTTTAATACCATCCATTCTGCTTATCCCTCTGTTCGGACAGAGCTAAGGGTCCACACTCCTCACTCTTTCTTCGATTTCTTCAATCGATGGGAGAAATACTTTGCTTCTTTTTTTTATTTTTTAAGTGGGAAGGATTATAGAGAGACTCGATGAATCGGCGTCCTAGAATGTGCCTTTATCCCTTTTCATCTTTCTTCAAAACACTGAAATCTCAGGGCTTGCAAAAGCCCTGAGTGCCGACCATCAAGTGTTTAAAGAATTGCCAAAATATAGAGATAAAAATAGCAACATATGTGCCAATTCGTTTTTGGCAGATCGTAATGATATGATATTCAAAGAGAATTTATTGTGATAGTACTGCAGGGGAAGAGAGATTGCCATGAGAATGTGTATACATATTTTACACAAACAGGCCAAAGAAGCAATCAGTGTGCAAAATAATTACACTGAGAGGGAAAGAGAGAACAATGAAGGGATAAAACCATATGAATGAGACGATTCTTGACAGGATGTGTGTATAATGTTCACATAAGGCCGTACTTTTCCAGTTTGTTGTAAAGGCAGCGTCGGCTGATTCCAAGAACTTTTGCAGTCTCCTTTTTGTTGCCTTGAGCAGAAGCGAGGGTCATTGAAATAATTTCTTTCTCCACTTGGCCCAAGGTCATGCCCACATGAATTGCATAGTCATCTTGATCCTCCTTTGAGGAATCCTCTAAAAAATGTGGATTCTTCAGGCGATATGGGAGAAGGTCTGGCGTAAGAACCTCTCCCCGTGCCATGAGTATGGCTCTCTGGACGACGTTTTTCAATTCCCGAACATTCCCCAGCCATGGGTAATTCTCCAGATAAGAGACTGTCTCCGGTGATATGTCAAAGACCGCCTTGTTGTAAACATCATTGAAATGTGTTATAAATTCCTTTGTCAAAAGGAGGATATCTCCAACTCGTCGGCGCAGTGGAGGCATATCTATACGGAAGACATCAAAACGATAATAGAGATCCCTCCGAAAGTGGCCTTTCGCTATCGCTCTCTCCAGGTCTTCATTCGTAGCTGCTATGACCCGAACATCTACTCGGATGGCCTTTTTCCCTCCAAGCCGTCGGAAGTTCTTCTTTTCCAGGAGACGAAGGAGGCTCACCTGAGCCTTCTCGTCCATTGTGCTGATCTCGTCAAGAAAGATAGTCCCTCCATCGGCTTGTTCGAACTGTCCCAGTCTTCTCTCGAAAGCCCCTGTAAATGCTCCCTTTTCATACCCGAACAACTCACTGGCAATCAACTCCGGAGACATTGCACCCGTATTCACCGGTATGTACGGATGATCTTTCCTCTCACTTCTGCGATGGATCGAAGCGGCAACCAAATCTTTGCCGGTTCCCGTTTCACCGGTAATAAGAACGGTTATATCGGAAGCGGCGGCTTCCTTGATCTTATTATACACCGACTGCATTGCAATACTGTTTCCCACAAGCTCGTCGAGTTGAGTAGGTATGCGTATTTCAGGCGAAAGCAATTTACTTTCACCAATCACAGGCTGCTTCTCCAGCGCAAGGTTTGCGAGGAAACAAAGTTCCTCTTCATCGAGAGGTCTTTTGAGATACTGGAATGCCCCGGCCCTGATTCCATCGATTGCCATTCGTACATCTCCTGGATCTGTAATCATGACGACCTGCGTTCGTGGACAATCGGCAGATATGACTTCCAGCAATTCCAGACTGTGACTTTCATTGGCCTTGGTTGCCTTTGTATCCCAAATCAAGATATCATATGTGGTGTGTCGAAACTTGTCCAGGAGCGTATCAATGTCCCGAATATTTTCTATGGAGACCTGATCAGATGAAAATCTCCTCTCAAGAATCATCTTGATTTCTGCGTTCTTTTCAATTATCAAAAGCTTGATCATTTGTAATGAACCTTTATGAATTGTCTTTTTGAACCGCTTCAAGTATTTTATCCGCAAAGTCTGGAATCGCTGCAAATACCCTATTCCAGTTGGGTATTTGTGGGGGGCCCAGTGGATATTCAGTCGTTATCTCTCCTGCCCTGCGAATCACATTAGAGAACATCTCAACTGCTCTCCCTTCCTCATGTCTGTCATACTCAAGCCCATTTATCATGGCGTCTCCGTGATATCGTACCAACATGTCCTGGGCGATTCGGAGATATGTAGCCCTCAGCGTACGAAAGAAACCAGATGTGTAAACGATCCCCTCTGTGGATAAAATTCTGAATATGGACTTTGCTATGTCTAAAGCCATCTTGTTGAGTCCTTTTTCTGGGTCATGAAATGACAGTTCCTGATGCTTATGATCATAGTTGTCACAGATCTCAGCCTGACAAATTCTGTTCACCGAGCAGTTTCTATACATCTCGGCAAGGACCCCGACTTCAAGACCCCAATCCGCTGGTATACGGTTGATGCGGGCAAGGTCCGTTAACATGGAGAATTCACCGGACAAGGGATAGCGAAAACTATCATAGTAACACAGGATGTCCAGAGTTCCTAAAGTCTTCTTTACACCCCTCATACGTTCCTTAATGAAGACTTTAGGAAC
>JAXHSZ010000230.1:0-11053 GCA_034190725.1 Thermodesulfobacteriota bacterium | reverse complement strand
AAGTCGTTTATTTTTGTTCATTATCGAGAATTCTGACAGATCACATGGTAAATAATGAGCGTGTGAAGATTTATTATAGGGGGGTTCATCATGCTGAAAAGAATCGTGATTCCATTTGTATTACTTATCCTCTTCATAGGATGTGAAGAGAGTACTCTGAACATAAAAGTTCGCTATGATCAGATTCATGGTTTAAAAGAAAACGATCGTGTGATTTTTGAAAAGAATCATATAGGCAGTGTGACAAGCATATCTTATACATCAGGTGGGTATTACACGGTTGGATTAGCAATAAAGGAAGACTTTTCAAATGCTGCTACTGAAAATTCTCAGTTCTTCATCACAAGAGATTTTCGAAATACTGAAAGGAAAGCAATTGAGATAGTTCAAAGTCCAAAAGGAGGAGTACCTTTGGAAGAAGGTATCATTGTTGGAGGATCTCATGGACAATCCACATTTTTCAGTGAAATAGGAAAAGACCTTGAAAAAGGACTTGACGACCTGAAAAAACATTTTGAAACATTCTTTAAGGAATTGAAAAAAATTCCGGAAAGCGATGAAGTCAAAAAATTGGAAAAGGAATTGGAGCATCTTGCTGAAGAGATGAAACGATCCGGTGAGTCTGTTCGAAAAAAAATTGAGAAGGATGTTTTACCGAAACTCAGGCAGGAGATTGAAAAGCTGCGAAAGCGTTTGCATGAGCTTGGACGGGAAGATGAAATAGAACGCTTGGACCATCAGATGGAAAAGATCAGAGAAATATAAGAAAAAAGACCTTTCATGACGGAAAGAATCAATCAACTTCACACGAACCCACCCCCATTGCATTTGTCGAAATATTGAGTAATGGTAGAACTCCTCATGAAATCGTTAACCTGTATACTCACAATTCTCCTACTCACCTTCCCTGTTTATTCAGCCGAAACGGACAGGATCAATATAGGTGACTTCTCTTCCGGGCGGATAGAAGGTTGGGAAACAAAGATTTTTAATGGGGAAACCCATTATCGTATTATTGAAATAGATGGATTGAGAGCATTGTATGCGCATAGTCAGGCAAGCGCTTCCGGCCTGGTAAAAAAGATCAGAATAGACCTGGAAAAATATCCGTTTTTAAACTGGAGCTGGAGAGTTGAAAGACGTCCCGGAACGTTGGACGAATTGACCAAAGCAGGCGATGATTATGGGGCAAGGGTGTATGTTGTTGTTCATGGCGGACTCTTCTTCTGGAATACAAAGGCCGTCAACTATGTTTGGGCAAATAAATCGCCCAAGGGCCATACCTGGCCGAATGCGTACGCAAGCAAGAATGCAATGATGATGGCATTGCGATCGAAAGAGGACAACTCTTCCACGTGGTATTTTGAAAAACGAAATGTGCGTGAAGACTTCCGAAAATTATTCGGAGAGGAGACACGTTCCATTGATGCGGTTGCCCTGATGACGGACACTGACGACAGTAAAGAGCAGGCCATCTCATATTATGGAGACATATTTTTTTCATCCAGGTGAGTAACTTCGAAATGACTTCGGGAAACAGCCTTTTCGCCTTAGCTCACAAGGAAGGTATGGAATGATACCAGACTTTTTGAGAAGTTACTTAATGTCCATACAGAAATGAGATATTTTCTGCAAGGTCAAGGAAATCAAATATTTTAACCGCAGGAATACATTGGTATGTAGGAGCACGTTGCTACGTGCTCCTGCATCTGAGCCTGACGCAAAGATTTACGGAAAATAGCCATTTATGGATGGGCACGAGGCAGTACCTATCTATAAACTGCCATAGATTTTCAGATATTAAATTTCACAAGGCCAGAGGGAGGAATCCACGTAAGTCGTACGTTGTAGTACGTCGTCGTGGATTCTGACCGATAACGCAGTTAAATTGGATATATGGAAATCTATATTTTCTCAATCTCTCCGTCTTTCCCGGGTGAAAGCATACATATACTGCGTGTAACATAGTGAATGTTGCAATTCGCACTTCTTTTTTACAACTGATGCATGCAATATGATGCATTTATGCATCATACATCACTCCCCCCTTCCCTCCATCGTCATCAGAAATATCATTATCTATTAGTATTTATTAAACTTTTTTCATTGAATATTTTCCGTAAAACATTGGCATATCCTTTGCGATGGGTCAATAAGTGGAGGTACGAGATGAAGATTGCCATCCCCCTTTTTGGCAACTGGATCTCTCCGCGTTTTGGTTTTTCCCCTGAAATGTGGATTATAACTGTTGAAGACGGAAAAGTACTCACCGACCATAAAATATCCATGGCTGGTTTGACTGTTCCCCAGTGGCTCCATCAACTGGCATCTTTGGATGTTGATACATTAATCTGCGGAGGCATCGACAGGTTCTGTTGCAGTCAGCTGAAAAGTTTTGGGATATTCGTCATTCCGGAGGTTGTTGGTGATGCAGGAGAAATTTTAGAATTATATCTTCAGGGGAAACTGGAACCTGGTCTCAGAATGTGCACTCTAAGGGGATTAGGACGGAAAGGAAAAAGAGGAATGTTCCATGGACCACCATGGGAGCGAGATCAAGAGGAAAAATAGTAAAGGAGGTATCATGAGCCAAAATTCATGCGATAAAAACTCGACCTGTGAAACATGCAGTCAGGAGGGTACCTGTTCGGAGGACATAAAAGCAGCACATACCGAGGAACTGCTTCGCCAAACCATTGGAAGAATAAAGCACAAATTCATGGTTATGAGTGGAAAGGGAGGGGTTGGAAAAAGCACTGTGGCTGCTAACCTCGCCGTAACTCTTGCAAAAAATGGGAATACTGTCGGCCTTCTTGATGGAGACATTCACGGTCCCAACATTCCCAAGATGCTGGGAGTTGACCTGAAGAGACTCGAAGGTTCATCTGCCGGCATAGAACCGGTTTCTGTCTCCCCCAATCTCAAGGTTGTCAGCATCGCATTCATGCTCCAGGACACAGATACACCTATAGTGTGGAGAGGCCCTCTGAAACATGGAGCATTCAAACAATTTTTAAGCGAAGTGCTCTGGGGAGACCTGGATTACCTTATCGTGGATCTTCCCCCTGGAACGGGCGATGAACCCTTGAGCATTGCTCAACTCATTGCTCATGTGGATGGCTCCATTGTGGTCACAACCCCGCAAGACATAGCACTCCTCGATTCCAGAAAAGCGGTGACATTCAGTAGAACATTAAGAATACCTGTAGTGGGGGTTGTGGAAAATATGAGCGGCTTTTCCTGCCCACATTGTGGAAAACCCATTGACCTCTTTAAGATGGGTGGAGGAGAGAAAGCAGCATCGGAGCTTCATGTGCCGTTTCTCGGGAGGATCGTGTTCGATCCTGATATCGTTCTCAATGCGGACATGGGAAAAGCTATCGTCGATGTCTTTCCCGAATCAAAGGCAACAAAAGCTTTTCAGGAGATCAGCAAGAAGTGTGAAGATTTTGCGAATGGATCCGGTTTCGGAGGAAGAGTGGAAAAAACTGAAACTTCGGGTATCTCCCGAGTGAAAGAAATTCTTCGGAAGTAATGTAAGGAGGGAATGAGAATGAAAATTGCTGTCGCCACAGAAGGCAACTCTGTTTCACAGCACTTTGGTCATTGCAATTTTTTTACGATTGCAGAAGTGGAAGAGGGTCGGGTTTTATCGTGTGATGTAATAGACAACCCCGGGCATGAACCCGGCTTTTTGCCTGTGTTTCTCTCGGAGAAAGGAGTTGGTTGCGTTATCGCGGGCGGCATGGGTAAAAGAGCCCAAGACCTGTTCGCAGAGAAAGGGATTATTGTTGTCGTAGGCGCTTCCGGTCTTGTGAACCGGGTTCTCGAAGATTTTGTAAATGACCGGCTCACCACCGGAGCAAACATCTGTGATCACTAGAAAGGAGGTGAGAAATATGCCGGGTTTTGACGGAACAGGACCAAGAGGATTCGGTCCCATGACAGGAAGAGGCATGGGTCGCTGTAATCCCCGGTTTCAAGGTATGGAAACCCCATATGGGGGATACCCGTACGGACAAGGTTATGGATATCCTCCCCCCTACGGAGCGGCTCCTTATGGAGGTTTCGGTTGGGGAGGAGGTTTCCGCAGGGGATTCGGATTTGGAAGAGGATTCGGCAGAGGCTTTGGAATGAGAAGAGGCTGGGGCAGAGGCTTCGGAGGGCGATTTTGAATGAGAAAAGGCTGGGCAGAGGGTTTTATTGATACTCTTGCCCTGCCTTCGCCTTCACTCTTGTTGGTGTATTATGTTGTTTCCAGTCTTTGTACCTTCCCCTTCAAGAGGTACATTGAGGGGAAGCCTTCTTCCGTATATCTCCAACAGGACCCCGATGAACCGAGAGAAAGGAGGGAAGGAGAAATGTGTTGGGAAAACTATCGTAATCCGGGATGGGTCGATCCCTGGGAATTCTATGATTGGCCCGACTATTTTTCATGGGAGGAGTGGCCCCATTATCAACCTTATGGGCCATGGTGTAGGATGCCCTTTCCTCACGGACCATGGATACAGCAGTTCGGACCACCTGTAACGCCGGATGAAGAGATAGCATTTTTAAAAGACCGAGCCCGGATATTGCAGGAAGAGCTGAACGCCATTGAGAGGGAAATCAGCGAGTTTGAACAAGCTGCCTGATTGAGAAACTCGCCTTGGGGTCTATGTAAAAAAGTTAGTATTTAAAATCTATCTCTTATGCTTTTTGGTTTTCAGGTTTCAGGTGCCGGGAGTGAGAAAGACTAAATCTGAGCTCTGAAACCTGAAACCTCAGGGTGAGTTCAATACACCTGTGTAAAAGATGCGTACAGGAAGGAGGTAACAATTTCATGAAAATCTGTATAACTGCTACAAGCAAGGGTCTGGATGCTGAAATCGATCCCCGTTTCGGTCGATGTCAGTATTTCACGATCGTTAATCCCGAGAGTATGGATTTCGAATCCCTGGAGAACGCCAACATAGCTGCATCTGGGGGGGCCGGCATACAAGCCGCCCAGTTTGTGGCCAACAAGGAGGTGGAGGTGGTCCTCACGGGAAATGCCGGTCCAAATGCCTATAACACGCTGGAAGCTGCGGGCTTACGTGTGATCACCGGGGTTTCAGGCAATGTTCGCCAGGCGGTAGAAGACTTTAAGGACGGCAAGCTGCAACCCCCGGCTACGGGTCCGACTGTGGATTCCCATTTCGGCATGGGCATGGGGCGTGGCATGGGAATGGGGAGAGGCATGGGCCAGGGAAGAATGTCCGGTATGCCTGGATCAGGCCCGTATGCGCAACCCAATCAGTTTAATCCTGACAGGGCCAATGAAGAAGAATTACGGGTACTGAAAAAACAGTCACAAGAGATGAAATCCCAGCTCGAGAATATTCTGCAGAGAATAAACAATCTGGAAAGCAGTACCCCTGTTTCCGAAGACAAAGTCACCGGCATCTCCAAGATAAAAAAAACAGTGGATAAAAGATGATTCATTGAGGGTTTTGACAGCCTTCATATCTCAGCTTGTACTTTTAAAGGATAAATTCCGCAAGTAATAATTTCCTGGGCGATGTAAATTCGGTTTCAGTGTTCAGATTTTATATCTTTCCTATGATTTCTGAAACCTGAAACCGGAAGAGATATGAAAAAAGCATGAAATCCTGCTCACCGTGGCCCACAGGGGAGTTACTGCACAATCCGTTTCCTGAAGTGATTGAGATGTTACCATGCGATGCATATAAAGAGAGAGATTACTCAAAGAACAAAGGAGACACATGATGAAAGTGAAGTGTGACGTCTGTAAAAAAGAGATAGAGGAAAACGAAGCCTTTAAGGACGGACAGGCTGTTCTGTGTGAAGACTGTTACATGGAGAAGACTCAAAGAAGATGTTGATACCCTCTCTCGGGGGACAGAACCTCTCACTCCGCGCAATATCGACTTGCGCGATGAGCCAGGTTCACCGCTTACAAGCTTTTTGCTTTGTTTACTTTTTTTCCAGCCGTAACTGTAAGCTGTCAACAGAGAACCGTAAACGGTAACCAGAGGGACAATAAAAACAAGGGGGGTGATTTACATGCCTAGAGGAGACGGAACAGGACCTCCAGGGGGAGGAGGTCCCGGAAGTGGCAGAGGTATCGGCAGAGGCGGAAAAGGCGGAGGTCGAATGGGTGGTAACAGGCCTGGGGCAGGGCCTGGTGGGGAATGCATCTGCTCAAACTGTGGAACTACAGTTCCTCATCAGCCGGGATCCCCCTGTTATCAGATAAACTGTCCAAAGTGCGGGAGCAGTATGGCACGAAAATAGTTCCACATGGGGGCAAGAGAATATGCAATGTTGCATGAAGATGTATTCCCAAGGATCACCCTACCTTCTTGGGAGCCTCCTCTCTCTCTTGCCCCTTTCAACATAAAAAAAGCCAACGATCAGAGGTGTCTCTTTATGAAAATTGCTATAGCCAGCGGAAAAGGAGGAACGGGCAAGACAACAATAGCCACCAACCTCGCCCTTTCTTTGAAAGCAGAGCATGCTGTCCAATATATGGACTGTGATGTTGAAGAGCCGAACGGACATCTCTTCTTACATCCTGAATTGGAAGACAGGATCTCCGTGGGAATCCCTGTCCCTCGTGTAGACACTCCCAAATGTACATACTGCGGACAATGTGCACAAGCGTGTGAATTCAATGCAATCGTCGTGATCAAGGAGAAAGTCCTTATCTTTCCTGAACTCTGCCATGGCTGCGGCGGATGTTCCTATATCTGTCCGGAAGATGCCATAGATGAGGTGGAAAGGGAAATCGGTGTGATTGAAAAAGGTTACGCAAAGGGAATTGAATTCGTTCATGGTCTCTTAAATATCGGCGAACCAATGGCACCGCCGTTAATCCGGACCGAGAAGAAATTCATCGATGACAAAAAAGTCGTCATTATCGATTCATCTCCCGGAACATCATGTCCGGTCGTGGAAGCGGTGAAAGGGAGTGACTTCTGTCTCCTGGTTACGGAACCTACTCCGTTCGGATTGAACGATCTAAAACTTGCCGTAGGCATGGTGAGGAAGCTTGAAATTCCCATGGGGATTCTTATAAACAACGCAGATATTGGAGATCAATCTGTTTCCGAGTACTGTAATAGGGAAAATATCCCGATTCTCATGGAGATACCTCAGGACAGAAAGATTGCCGAGGCGTACTCTCGATAGCATTCAAACGCTCTATTTTGTTATTATTTCGATAATATATTTCCTCATTAGTCGAGGAACCAACCAGAAGACCGTTCCGCTCGATAATAAAAGTTTTCCCTGTCTTACCAACTTTTACGGTTTGCAAAAATTCGCTAATTTGCTTCAAGGATAAGTCAGCAGCTAGTACACCCTCGAATTTACCATTGTTGTAGACTGGACGAGTTGCTGCAATAGCCATATCGCTACCATCGTTATATGTAAAGATATCGCTCCACTGGGGACGTTTTTTATTTTTACTTTTTTCATACCAAGGTCTTAAACGAGCATCATAATTTGGCTTACTTAACTTGGGTATACCAAAACGTCTCCCAGTATTTTCAGAATTATAAATTAACAGTTGTCCTGCTTCAAAATTCTGAGTAGTAGTTATTTTATTTCTCTTGTCTACACCTAGATAACCACCTTTTTCATTACCGATGAAAATAACGTTAATATCTTTATAGACTTGCTTCTGTTGCCAAAATTTACGTGCTATTTCATCTGAATTATTTATATCTAATAAACCAATACTCAGCGATTTTTCGTTGTTATTGTTAATTAGGATTGGTGATTTTAGAAAAATTTCAAGATGTAATTGAATCTGTTTACTAATTTCATTTCTTAATTCTGAAACGACTGCATCTACTGCACTTTGAGAGTTTTTAAATGAAAGATAACCAACTAAACTTACCGTTACAAAAATCTGCAATACAAATGGAACAATCAACACGGTACGTAAAGGAATTTTTTTTCTTGCGTTAATTAATTTTTGCAAAAACCCTTTATTACCTAATTTATCTGCAACCATTAGTCATTCTCCTAATTAAACGCATGTTGTTAGTTGTTAGTTGACAGTTGTTAGTTGTTAGTTGTTAGTTGATAGTTGATAGTTGACAGTTGTTAGTTGTTAGTTGTTAGTTGATAGTTGTTAGTTGTTGGTTGTTAGTTGTTTTAAAACCAGAAAAAAATACCTTCACCACACAATAAAATTCTTTTCTCTCATTGTTCACTGTTCACTGTTCACTGTTCACTGATAACTGTTCACTGATAACTGTTCACTTCTTAGTCATACTCCAAACACCACTCCAATTTTCGGGAATTCCATTACACTGCAATTCTTCAACTCTTTCTAAATAAAGTGCTGCTGCTTTATCTTCAGAATTCACTATTAATACTTTTTCAAAATACTCTTTAGCTTTATCGCAATTTCCACAGCGATAAAAATCCAATCCATTTTCAAAGTCTGCTAAGGTTTGTAATTTCAAATCGCGAATTTCTGCTAATTCCCCATCTAATATTTCGTAAATTGCTATGGGTTCGCTTCTACCTTTGACTATAACCCTATCAAGAAAGCGCATTTGATATTTGTTGGGATTACTTAAATGCTCTAAAGCTTGTTCGCTAATTACTAAAGACACCCCATAAAATTTAGTCAAACTTTCCAAACGTGCTGTTAAATTAACGTTATCAGAAAAAGCATCACCCTGCATTCTTGCTGTTTCTCCAACCATTCCCACCATCATATGACCGAAATGGATTCCTATACCCACTTTTATTGGCTTTTGATTCTTCTCTAAACGTTGAATATTTTGCTCTTCGACTTTCTTTAATTTTCCAATACCAGCAGCAACAGCATCATCAGCACCATTCGGGAAAACAGCCATCATTCCATCCCCAAGATACTTGACAATAAAGCCAGTATTATTACGAATTTCTGGAGATACTAATCGTAAATAGTTATTCACAAAATCAAAGTTTTCTTGAGGAGTCATGCTTTCTGAAAGGGTGGTAAAAGAGCGAATATCGGAGAACATTACCGCCATTTCTTTACTTACATGGTCGCCTAATTCTACATCAATGATGCTTTCTTTACTGAGGAATTTTAAATATTCGTGAGGAACAAATCTACCATAAGATTTAGCAGTTTGAGATAATTTGATGTGAGATTTAATTCGAGTTAGTAATTCTTCTTTTTGAAAGGGTTTAGTTAAATAGTCATTTGCACCAAATTTAAACCCCGTAACTATATCAGTGACTTGGTTTTTAGCAGTTAACATTACTACGGGTAATTGATGGGCTGGGTATTTTTCTCGTAATTCAGCACACACCTTATAACCAGACAACTTTGGCATCATTATGTCCAATAACACTAAATCAAATTTCTCTCCATCTTCAACTTTTTTTAAAGCTTCTTTACCACTTAAAGCCTGAGTGACTCTGTATTTATGCAGCGATAAATGGTTATTTAGCACCTGTAAATTGACAGGTTCGTCATCAACAATTAATATGTGATACTTACCATTATCATATATATTTTCTTCACTTTCTTCAGCAGTATTTATAGAAATTGGATTAATATTATTGACTTCAATCTTATCAGTTTGGGTAGATTTTCTAGCTTCTTGAGATTTTATTGTTGGTAAATTAGATTCTCGGGTATTTTTATTATCTGACTGATTTTTACTTTTCTGTTGTTGATGAGAAGTAGCTGTAATGGGTAAAGTAAAGCTGAATGTTGAACCTTTACCAACTTCCGAATCGACCCAAATTGTACCACCGTGGAGTTCGAGTAACTGTTTTGTAACTGCTAAACCTAAACCCGTTCCACCATATTCTCTTGCTGTTGAACCATCTGCTTGCTCAAATGATTCAAATATTTTTTCGTGTTTTTCTGGAGGAATACCTATTCCCGTATCTGAAATGGTAATTATTAATTGGTCTTTATCTTCTTTTGCAAAAACTTCTACTTCCCCAGTTTCAGTAAACTTAATTGAGTTACCAATAAGATTAAACAGAATTTGTTCTAAACGGTGTTCGTCAGCGTAAGCTAAAGGTAAATTATCCGGTACTGAATTAATTAATTTTAACTCTTTACCTCCAATCAAAGATTGACTAAAAGCTAAAACTACATCAACTAAAGAATGTATCCCTACAGGTTTTTGTTGAAGTTCAAGACCTTGATTTTTCAATTTGGCAAAGTCTAAAATATCGTTAACTAATTCTAATAGTCTATGTCCGCTTCCAGCAATCATCGCCAGATTTTTTTGCTGTAAAGAAGTTATTTCTCCCGTAGCACCATCAATGACCGATTCTGAAATTCCAATCATACCGTTAAGAGGAGTTCTTAACTCGTGGGAAGTATTAGCTAAAAACTCATCTTTCAATTTATCCAGTCGCTCTAATTCCTCATTTTTATCTTCTAAATTATCAAAAGATTCATGTAATTCATGAGACATACTGTTAAATGAAGTAGCTAATTCTCCAACTTCATCAATACGGGAACCTTTTACACTTTCAGTTCCTTCCCAATTACCTTTTATAATATCTTTTACTGCTTCATTTAATCGACAAATTGGTTGAGAAATTCTGCGAGCGGTAATAATACAGATAATTATGGATGTAATTAATGGAAGCAAACATAATAATATCGTGTTGCGCTGATTTTCATTAATTTGAGCCATAAAATCAGCTTCCGGAATAGCAACAACAATCAACCAATTTAAACCATAATCATCTTTATATGTTGTTACCTGTAAATATTGAAGTTTATCTTTAATATAAAATTCTAGCTGTTGAGTTTTTTTAATATTATTTAAATTACCAAACTCTTTTCTTAAAAACTGAATAGATTCAATAATTAAAGGAGAAGTACTATTAATAGCATTCAAACGCTCTATTTTGTTATTATTTCGATAATATATTTCCTCATTAGTCGAGGAACCAACCAGAAGACCGTTACGCTCGATAATAAAAGTTTTCCCTGTCTTACCAACTTTTACGGTTTGCAAAAATTCGCTAATTTGCTTCAAGGATAAGTCAGCAGCTAGTACACCCTCGAATTTACCATTGTTGTAGACTG
>JAXHSZ010000023.1:0-6532 GCA_034190725.1 Thermodesulfobacteriota bacterium | reverse complement strand
TCCAATGCAGACTATGAAAAATTCAAAGAGTATTTGGAAGAAGCGCAGAAAAAGTATGGCTATCTGCTTCACAGTTATGTGCTTTTGACCAATCATTATCATCTGCTCATAGAGACACCAAAATAAGAAGGGGACGTTGTTGAAAACTAGCACTTTTTGAACTTATTATTTTCTTACAACATTCAATTTCATAAGAGAACTTTCTCTATTGCATGGGTGCACTTATGAAATGCTTACTTTGAAAATCATGCATAACTCATCATAAAAAGAATATTAGTTCACCCCATCATCCAGCTGGCTGGAACCAGCCCATCCAACCCAATTTACCGAAAATCCCTTTACAAATCCTATAGATATTGGTAGGCTAGCATTAAAGTGGCACAGTCCAACTGGATTTTATCCATCATCCCGCTCCTTATCAAACGATTTCTTCTCAAAACTCAGATACTTGTACGACTCAAACTTCAATAATTAAATACGTAGCGGGACGAAGGATAAAACCCTATACATTCGGTCATCAACCATGACGTTGGAGCTTTCAACGATAAGAAGGAACCTGATAAAATGAGAAAAAGCGTTTATATCGAGACTTCCATTGTAAGTTATCTGACCGCGAAGCCCAGTCGCGATGTTCGGGCGGCGGCCTGGCAGCAAATTACCAGTCAGTGGTGGGGTGATGTGCGACCTGATTATGATCTTTTCACCTCTGAGCTGGTCATTGTGGAAGTATCAGCAGGGAATTCCGAAGCAGCCGTTCGAAGGCTTGAAGCGCTAGAAGGGATCGCGGAGCTAACCATTGACGAAGAAGTGAAGGAACTTGCTGACCAGCTAATATCGAAAGGTGGATTTCCCCTTGGTGCTGAAGCCGATGCATTACATGTTGCAGTCGCAGCCGTGCACCGAATTGACTATCTCCTCACCTGGAATTTCCGACACATCGATAATGCAGCAAAAAAACCAATCATTCGTTCCATATGCATTGCCGCCGGATATTCTTATCCGGAAATTTGTACGCCTATGGAACTTTTGCAGGAGGATGAAGACAATGCACAAGGATGAAATCATAGCCGAAGTCTGGCGAAACCGAGATGCATACTCTGAAAAGCACCACCACAACCTTTCCGAAATTGTGGCTGACCTCCAAATGCGCCAGAGGAGGAGGGGATGCAACCTGGTGGATAGAAGAGACCGAACAAAGGCTTCCAACCGACCTCGTTCCTCGGAGGCTGAAGCCTAGCGTTGGGCATCATGAAATGAGTGTGAAGTATCTATACTATTATTGTTATTTTATCTTTATTGGCACTCAAGTCTCTGCAATGGGAAAAGGGGTCAGCCCTTGACATTGGAAAAAAGGTGTAGTAAAGTCCTTCCTTAAGAACATAAGAACAGGAAGGGATATACTCATGGCTCGCCCATTACGGATTGAATACGAGGGGGCTTTTTACCATGTAACAGCTCGGGGAAATGAGCGAAGAAGAATATATTATTCCAAAGCAGACTATGAAAAATTCAAGGCCTATTTGGAAGAGACGCAGAAAAAGTATGGCTATCTCCTTCACGGTTATGTGCTTTTGACCAATCATTATCACCTGCTCATAGAGACGCCAATGGCCAATCTCAGCAAAGTGATGCATTATATTAACGGTTCGTACACGAACTATATCAACATAAAAGAGAGACGAAGCGGTCATCTCTTTCAGGGGAGATATAAAGCTATTCTAATTGATCGGGACGAGTATTTATTGGAATTAAGCCGATACTTACACCTTAACCCGGTACGAGCAAAAATAGCAGAGAGGCCGGAAGATTATCCTTATAGCAGCTATCGTGCATATATTGAAAAAAATAAGAAAGACATCGTCTATCGTGATCTTATCTTGGGGATGATGTCAAAGACAAAAAATAACGCTATAAATAAATATAAGAATTTTGTGGGAGGGGCGATAGAAGTCGATTTAGAGAATCCCTTAAAGAATGTTTACGGCGGCATGATATTAGGGGGGACAAGATTCATAAAAGAAGCATTGAGCATATTTAAGGAAGAGGACTTAAACAAGGAGGACATCGCACACAGAAGGGCATTGAGAGCTGCGTATAGGTTTGAAGAAATCATTGAAAGTATCTGTATGAGTCTGGACATACCGCAGCAAGATCTCTTGAGCAGAAAAAACAAAGAACAGAGAAACATAGCCATCTATCTGCTAAAAAAGTATACGGGCCTTACAAACAGGCAAATAGGGCAGCAGCTTGGAAATATCAGTTATTCAGCAGTAGCCAAAGTGTATCAGAGATTCTCTGAAGAATTAAGGAAAGATAAGGCGTTAAAGAAGAAGGTAGAGGGTATTATATCCAATTTGTCCCTTGTCAAGGGCTGACCCTGTTCCTTCCTGTTCCTTCCCGAGAATCGATCCCACTTCTGATTACCTTGATGCAAAAAGTGATCTTTTGTTCCTTTATTAAGGGAACAATTACCCAGTAAGAATTGGCGTGAATGGGTACTTAATGGTTGTATAAATGATACCCAATCGTGTAACCGGTCTTAGCCTCCCACCCATAAGCGCTCAAAAAAGAATATTCAAATTATGGTCAATTATATAATAGATTTTCAAGTATCTTTTCCGAAAAATTTCCATTGAGCACTCTCTCATTCGAGGCCAATGCTCAAGAGATATCTTTAGGGAAACCATTGGAAAAACAGAATGTTGAACAACCTTGAACGAAATTTCAAATTCCCACCATGGACTCCATGCATTCTTTTTATTCTTATCATTCATATCGGTCGAACCGAGGCTATTACAACTTAATACGAAAGCCCTCCTGAAGATAATTTCTGACGTAAATAGTGGAAATGCTTTCACAGTGGAAATATCTCATATTTGATCCTTTTATCGGAATTCCAGAAGAACAGAATAAACACTTGACAAATGAATTCAATTCAGTTTATAAAAGTATAATAAATTGTATTCCAAATTGCATTAGTATTGAGGATTGGACATTGATCAAATGAATAACAATGTCTTTGAGTTTAAACTATTGGTAAAGGAAGGGGACTCGATAGAAAAATCCGTTTATAAATTTTTGAGAAGAGCAGTATATGCTGGTTATTTTCAGCCTGGTGAGAGGTTGATAGAATCCACACTGGCACAAAGGCTCAATGTGAGTCGCACACCACTCAGAGAAGCAGTAAAACGCTTGGAAACAGAGGGTCTCGTTCACATCATCCCCAATAGGGGCGCCACTGTTGTAAAATCCTCACCGGAAGAGATCGAAGAGAGATACTTTATCGTTGGGGTCGTTGAGGGGTTGGCTGCTTATTTTGCCATGGACAACATAAAAAAAGAAGATATAGAGAGAATGAAAGAGATAGAAGTTATCTTAGAGGACGAAGAATGTCAGAAGGATTACAGGAGATGGCTTCAATTTAATGACAACTTTCACAATATATTTGTATCAGCATCTAATAAGCCTCTTCTTATAAGGATGCTGGAGCAAACAAAGAGACCTTTGGCTCGATACTGGTACCTGGCATGCACAAGCCCTGGGATGGCTGAATCGTGTATATCAGGGCACAGTAATATTTTAGAAGCTTTTTCAGAAAGAAATGCAGAAAAAGTCAGAACAGCTGCAGAAAAACATCTTTTTGAGGTTGGCGGATTGATGAAAAAGCACTTAACGAGAATCTCTGTAGTGTAGTTTTTTCATCATAATTCCCTCGTGACCACCCAGTCTTTTTTATAACAATGTAAGATCCTTTCTCTTTCTCACACCAATAACTCAAGTCTTATTTGCATTACACGTTACTAATCGTTGTCACACAATCAATTCAGTTTCCCTCCATCATTTTGTACTCCTGATTTACATTTTTTCGACTCGTGCGGTTAAGCAAAGCTGCGGTAAACGCCAGCTAGTTACTTCGTTTGCTTCATATACGCAAGAGCCTGGCCAGCATTCGAATTGACATGCAAGGTTGCAAATCCAGTTATACATACAGCATAATGGAAGACTGTAGTTTATAAAAAGCAAACGAAACAAAGAGCCAGCAAGCTATGAACCTGGCTCACTGCACAGATCACAATTTTTGATATTTGTATTCACTTTAGATTCAGTAAAACCTGGGTTAAGTCTCTGAACAATGAGAAGGGAACTACGCACCCCTCAGTTGAAAAGCCTTTCTTCTATCAACACAGTCATACAATCATCCTTCAAAATACAACGATACAAGTTCTTTTTACAATAGTCTTGTCGGTTTCTATTTTTTGTAGTACTATAACCGAAAACTTAACATTTGATCATTGAATGGGGGGATCGAGACGTGATTGGAGCCATCCTGAAAAAGATCATTGGAAGTAAGAATGAGAGAGAGTTAAAGAAGCTTCAGCCTGTGATTGTTCAAATCAATGAACTGGAGCCTGAGATCAAGAAATTGCGAGACCAACAACTGGCTGTCAAGACTTCTGAGTTCAAAGAAAGGGCAGACAGGGGGGAACCGCTTGACGACATTCTACCGGAGGCCTTTGCTGTGGTCAGAGAAACATCAAGGAGGGTTCTGGGGGAGCGTCACTTCGATGTCCAGTTGATAGGAGGCATTGTTCTTCATCAGGGCAAGATTGCTGAGATGAAGACAGGTGAAGGGAAAACCCTGGCAGCAACTCTCCCCGTGTATCTGAATTCTCTGAAAGGAGAAGGAGTTCATGTGGTGACGGTTAACGATTATCTGGCCAGGAGAGATAGCGAATGGATGGGGAAAATCTACCGATTTTTAGGTCTTTCTGTGGGGGTCATCTTGCATGATATGGATGATGCAAGCAGAAGAGAGGCGTACAATTCTGATATCACATACGGAACAAATAATGAGTTTGGCTTTGATTATCTCAGGGACAATATGAAATTCAGCCTGGACGATTATGTTCAGCGTAAGCTTCATTATGCCATTGTGGATGAAGTGGACAGCATCCTGATAGATGAGGCCAGAACCCCCCTTATTATATCCGGTCCAACTGAAGAATCTACTGACAAGTACTATCAGATCAACAGGATTATTCCAAGGCTCAAAGGTGAAGAAGACTACACCATTGAAGAGAAGTCACGGACCGTTGTCCTTACTGAAGAAGGGGTGGGCAAAGTTGAAAAGCTGCTCCATACTAAAAATCTCTACGATCCGAGAAATATTGAAATACTTCACCATGTGAATCAAGCATTGAAGGCACACACATTATTTAAAAAAGATGTGGATTATGTGGTTAAAGGAAATGAAGTGATTATCGTTGACGAGTTTACAGGCAGGCTTATGCCGGGGAGAAGGTACAGCGATGGTCTTCATCAAGCCCTGGAGGCTAAAGAAAACGTGAAGATCGAAAATGAGAATCAAACGCTTGCCTCCGTCACTTTCCAAAACTACTTTAGAATGTATGAGAAACTGGCGGGAATGACCGGAACAGCCGATACGGAAGCAGTGGAATTCAAGAAAATTTATACGCTGGAAGTCATGGTGATGCCGACGAATATGCCTATGATACGAAACGATTATTCAGATGTTATTTATAAAACGGAAAGAGAAAAGTTCAATGCAGTTGTGGACGAGATAAAAGAGTTATATGAGATGGGGAGACCGGTATTGGTAGGAACAATATCCATTGACAATTCCGAAAAGCTGAGCAGAATGCTCAAGAAGCGGGGAATCAGACACCATGTCCTGAACGCAAAACATCACCAGAAAGAAGCTGAGATCATAGCCCAGGCAGGAAGAAAACATGCCGTGACCATCTCCACCAATATGGCCGGAAGGGGAACCGATATCATGCTTGGTGGAAATCCGGAGTTCCTGGCCACTGAGAAGTCGAGAAAAGACACGGATTCAGAAAAATACCAAAATGCCTTTCATGATATGAAAGAAATATGTAAAAAAGAAAAGGAAGAGGTTATCACACTGGGTGGACTGCATATCCTTGGAACGGAGAGACATGAGAGCCGTCGCATTGATAATCAGTTGAGAGGGAGGTCTGGAAGACAGGGGGACCCCGGATCTTCGAGGTTCTACTTATCCCTGGAGGACGACCTTCTCAGAATATTCGGTTCCGAAAGGATCTCATCCATTATGGACAGATTGGGGATGGAAGAAGGTCAACCCATAGAACACAGACTGGTTTCCAGGGCAATAGAGAATGCACAAAGTAAAGTGGAGGGGCACAATTTTGACATCCGAAAGCATCTACTGGAATATGATGATGTCATGAACAAACAGCGAGAGGTGATCTATAAGGAAAGAAGAGAGGTATTGAGCAGTGAGAATTTAAAGGAGAATGTTCGAGAAATCACAGAGGAAATGATTGAAGAGATCATAGATATCTATGCTGATGAAAAAACCTATCCTGATGAATGGGATTTGAAAGGCATGAGAGAAACGATTTATAAGCAGTTTTCTTTCCATCTTGATACTGATCGGATCGACTTTGAAAGTCTCAACCGAGATGGGCTTATCGAGATGATTACCTCCAAGATATATGAATTCTACGACAAAAAGGAGGTAGAGTTC
>JAXHSZ010000229.1:0-8317 GCA_034190725.1 Thermodesulfobacteriota bacterium | reverse complement strand
CTTTGATTCCATAAAAGCGGCTCAAGCAAGGGGTATTGATGTCCTGATCATTGATACTGCCGGCAGACTCCACACTAAAGTAAATCTTATGGAAGAGTTGAAAAAGATACAGAGAATCGTCGGAAGAGAACTGCCCGGTGCACCCCATGAGGTTCTTCTCATCCTGGATGCTACCACAGGTCAAAATGCCATCTCTCAGGCAAAACTATTCAAAGAGGCCATAAGTATAACGGGCATTGCTCTCACAAAGCTGGATGGCACAGCCAAAGGCGGTATTATCGTGAGCATTTCCGAGGAATTGAAAATCCCCCTCAGATATGTAGGGGTTGGTGAGGGGATGGACGATTTGAAGATATTTAACGCAGAGGAGTTTGTAGAGGCACTTTTTTAGGATTTATGATGAAATTCTTTTCTTTCCCTTTACATTTGAGGTTAGTCATAGTATTATTTTTTATCGGTCTATTTTTCCCCAATTGTATTGAGAGGAATGAAGCTGGGAAGGAGGTGGAACAATTGGCTCAATCAAACAACAAGAAAGGTGAAGTGAGGAGACCTGTTGTTGCCGGAGCGTTCTATCCCGGCGACCCTGTGGTGTTGAAGCAGCAGATAAAGGACTTTCTTGATAGCGAACCTGAAGTTGAGATGAAAGGAAAGATCATTGCCATTATTTCTCCCCACGCCGGATATATGTACTCAGGACAGGTAGCGGCTTTTGGATACACATTGCTCGAAGGATCGGATTTCAAAAAGGTAATTGTCATAGCACCCAGTCATAGAGCACGTTTTCATGGCGCTTCAGTGTATAACAAGACAGGGTATGAAACGCCTCTCGGAACAGTACCTGTCGATGGTACACTCTGCGCAAATATCATGGCCCAACATAAGTTGATAGACCATTATCCTCAAGCCCACAGCCAGGAGCATTCATTGGAAGTCCAGGTGCCGTTTCTTCAAACAGTTCTGAATTCATTTCAATTGGTTCCTATTGTCATGGGCAGTCAAGATTTCGAAAGTTGTAGAATTCTGAGTAATGCAATTGTGAATGTGATAAAGGACGATGATGTCCTCATCGTTGCAAGCTCGGATCTTTCACATTTCTATCACTATGATAAGGCTGTTCGACTGGACAGAGTGGTACTGGATCATATTGAAAAATTCGATGCCAAAGGCCTTGCAAGGGACCTGGCCGAGGGAAGATGCGAGGCCTGTGGCGGAGGACCGATGATTACTGCTATGTTGATTGCCAAAAAGTTGGGAGCAAATAATTCAAAGGTTTTAAAATATGCAAATTCCGGTGATGTGACGGGCGATAAAAGTGGAGTTGTGGGGTACGCTTCTGCTGTTATCTACAAAAACCAGAAAGATGCTGGGGACAAAGCAAAAAATGAACGAGTCGGTGTAGACTTGGGATTGAACAAAGAGGAAAAGAAGACCCTCCTTCATATTGCCAAGACCACTATCGAATGCAAAGCAAAAAAACAAGAAGTCCCCGAATTCCATATCACTTCGGATGTTCTCAGAGAAAAGAGAGGTGCCTTTGTAACCCTTCATAAACGCGGTGGGTTGAGGGGATGCATAGGAAATATCCGAGGGAACAACCCCCTCTACATGACGATCAGGCAGATGGCGTCTGCCGCTGCCTTTGATGACCCCAGATTCCCGCCGGTTACAAAAGAAGAGCTTGCCGATCTGGACATCGAAATTTCTGTGTTGACGCCTTTGAGAATAGTTGAAGATGTGGGAGAAGTCGAGGTAGGAAAACACGGCATCTATATAGAGAAGGGATACCAATCAGGGCTGCTCCTTCCCCAGGTGGCCACCGAGCAAAGATGGGACAGAATGACCTTTTTGGAACAGACTTGCTACAAGGCGGGGCTGCCCAAGAATGCATGGAGGGAGAAAGACACTCGTGTATATATCTTCTCAGCAGACATCTTTTCTGAAGACAAATTGTAAGATTTGGTCATGATTGAATAGTGTATAGGTTTCCTGCAGAGATTCAAATTGAACCGAAAAATAGGTTTTAATCAGACAAGTAGGGTCGAATATATGAATTGGCCCTACTGCCTTAACACACTTCTTGCAATGATGATACGTTGGATTTGATTCGTACCTTCGATGATCTGGGTGACTTTAGCGTCTCTCATCATCCGTTCTACAGGATACTCCTTCATTATCCCATATCCACCTAGAATCTGAACAGCATCCTCAGTCACTTTCATGGCCATATCAGAAGCGAAGCACTTTGACATGGCAGCATAGGGTGCCATGTCTTTTCCCGCTTTGTTCCGGCCTATATGTTCGCTTGTTGTAAAAATCATCCTCTTTGCCACTTCGATATTCATCGCCATATCGGCAATCATGAACTGAACTCCCTGGAACTCGGATATGTTTTTACCAAACTGACTTCTCTCTTTGGAATATCTCACGGCCTCATCAAAAGCTCCTCTCGCAATCCCCAAAGCCATTGAGGCCACAAGCAATCGACTCTTCATAAACTCAGACATTACAATCTTGAAGCCCATTCCTTCACCGCCCAGGAGGTTTTTTGCCGGGACTTGTGCATTTTCAAAGATGAGTTCTCTTGTGGAAGAGCCTGCCACGGCCATCTTTTCCTCTTCTTTACCAAAAGAAAGCCCTTGAGTGTCTCTGTCCACAATGAATGCACTGATGCCTTTATCCCTCTCTCCCGGCCCTGTAAAGACAAAGGTCAAAAACACCTGGGCCACACCGGCATTGGTAATGAATATCTTACTTCCGTTAATAATGTAGTTCCCACCTGATCGTTCCCCTCTGGTTTTGACGGCAGCCGCGTCTGATCCTGCGTTCGCCTCTGTAAGGGCCACACCGAAATATGCTCCATCTTTGGATATTTTTTGGTAATATTTGTCTTTCTGTTCTTCAGAAGCCCAATCCACAATGAAAAAAACTCCTGTAGTATGAGTAGCATAGCTCACACCCACAGATCCATCCACTCTGGATATCTCTTCCACGGTCAAGCAGCATGTTGTTAAGTCTGCATTTGCTCCACCCAACTCTGTGGGAAGCAGGAGACTTAAGAGACCTTGATTATGGAGAATTTCTAAAAGTTCAGAGTTAAAGCTATGTCTTCTTTCCGATTCTATGGCTATCGGCCGTATTTTTTCATGTGCCAATCTGGATACCATGTCCCGAACCATGATCTGTTCATCACTGAATTGAATCATCATCCCTCCTTCATATACATAATCCGGTATTTTTCATATTAATCACAAAAGGAGTCCACACTTTATTTACTTCACTCCGGCTTTCAGATGTCAGGTTTCAGTGTCATGAGCTGGAAAAAATCTGAAACCTGAACACTGACACTGAAACCGAAATTCAAGTATATATTAGGAGCGATTTACATCGCCCAAGAAATTGTTTCTCGCGTAATTCATCCTTAGAAAGTATAAACTGAAATATGAAGGCTGCCTATAATCACAATAAATATCTCCCACAAGTGTTCATTTCAAGGGTTTCTATTCCCGAATACTAATGATACCTAGGCCGTTCACCTAGAATCAGCTTTATTGTCTTTTCTTTGGATCCCCTTATTATTTTCAGTTTGATTTGTCTGCCGGGTTTCAGCCCTTTTATATGATTTAAAAGATCATCTGTTGTATTCACATCCAGCCCTTCTATTTGTGTTATTATATCTCCGCCGATAATCAATATTGAGTTTCCCACACGGATTCTGCGAGAACCTCCTTGCAAGCCTGCTTTGTATGCAGGCCCTCCTCGCACAACCTGAATGATCATTGTCCCTCTCTCTACTTTCAGATCCAATATTCTTGCAAATTCCGGTATCAAGGTCTGGAGAGTAACACCTAACCAGGGATAAGCTACATATCCTTTTGAAATAAGCTCAGGTATAATCAACTTCGCCGCATTTACAGGGATGGCGAATCCAATACCAACACTTGCACCAGTTGGGCTGAAAATAGCTGAATTGATGCCTATCATCTCTCCTTTTGAATTGAGCAGTGGCCCACCTGAATTACCGGGATTTATGGCAGCATCGGTCTGAATCACATCATCAATAACCAACCCGTCCTCGCTCCTCAATTGACGACCCAAAGAACTGATTATCCCGGTAGTCAGGGTCTTGTCCAGACCGAAAGGATTTCCGATAGCCAGAACCTTCTGACCTACTTTCAAATCACCGGAGTCTCCCATGGGAATGACCTTCAATAGATCTTTGTCTGCCTTTATCTTGATGATAGCAAGATCTGTGTCCGGATCAGTGCCTATCAGTTTTGCCGGCAACTTACTCCCATCATCCAGTGTCACCTCTAGCCTTTTAGCATCCTTGACTACATGGTAATTGGTTAATATATGGCCGTTTTTGTCGATGATGGAGCCTGATCCCGTGCCTTCCTTAGGGATAGCACTAAGAAAGAAATCCCATGTTACTGCTATACTGGTAATATTTACAACCCCTGGGCCATATTCACGGTAGATAGAGATATTGTTCTTTTCATCCTCGGTAACGGCATATGCTGTCCCTCTGTGAGTGAGGTCATGTTCTCTGGAGTCAGCTACAAAGAGATGTAAGCCGGGAAATAAAAGAGTCAGAAGGAATATGGTGGTGAATACAAAGCTGATTTTTTGGGTCAAATTAAAACTCCTTATGTTATGTAGATTTTTACTTTTGAAAAGGATATAATACTCTCTTGTGAATGCTCAGAGGTACATTTAAAATGTTCACAAAAGGTGAGGATAAGCCGCTCAAAAATGTGCCTTTACAAGGCATGAGGAGATTATTTGTTGTAACATAACAACAAACTGAAAACAAGGTTAAAAACCTGCAAATCTCTCATGTGGCAATCCATTGAAAGCACCCTTAAAATTTACCGTAACGCATTTGAGAATTCCACAATTTCATCCCAAGAAATGTAAAGCCGAAAACTCTGTATGATGCATAGACCTTTCATTCCCATATTGATTTCCTGTCTCATGGGACTCGTACTTGGCAATTACCTTCGTCTTCCCCAGAAAGCCAGCATTATTCTGATGGCAACTCTCCTTGCTGCCTCATTGTTTTCGATCTTATTCAAATGGAGGAAATCTGCCACAATTCTCCTTCTTATTGTTTTTGTTCTTATTGGTGGACTCCATATCAATTTATATACATATCCGGATATTCCTCGCCTCCATATATCGAATCTCTTGAGAGACGACGGTCTTAATGTTCAGGGAACTCTGTACAAGCCCCCTAAATATTATGAGGACAGATTGAAACTCTATGTGCGTGCTGAGCGGGTGTATGTTGATGAAGGATATATCAAAACTACGGGAAGAGTGTTGATTACCATTGGAGATACCGATGCAGATTTGAAGTATGGTGATAGAGTACGATTTGTATGTAAACTACGCCGCCCGAGAAATTTCAATAATCCAGGTGGATTCGACTATTCGAGATACCTGTTGCTTCAAGGGATATTTGTTACTGGTTATATAAAGACAGGTACAGATGTTATAAGGATCGGTAAAGGAGATACTCACGCATTTTGGAAGATGATTGAAAACTCCAGAGATAAAATCAGAAGATTCATCGATGAGAGACCTGAATTACTTTATACAGGTATTGTGAAAGCCGTACTTCTCGGTGAGAAGGGAGAGATCTCAGAGGAAAGGAAGGACAGTTTTGCCGCAGTCGGTGTGGCTCATGTTCTCGCAATATCAGGTTTGCACATGGGTTTTATCGCCTTGGTTGTTTTCGTTTTCATGAGGTGGATATTACGGTTTTCAGAGAGAGTAATGCTTTTCTCTGACATCAACAGAATTGCTGCTGTCTTTACTCTATTCCCTGTATTCTTCTATTCGTTCATAGCCGGCTTTGGTGTGTCGACCTTTAGAGCCATGGTTATGATCGTAACGTATCTTATGGCCGTCATTATAGGGAGACAGCGAGATTTGTATAATACCCTTGCTCTGGCAGCTTTCATCATCACCGTTTTTTCTCCCACTTCCATCTTTGATATATCTTTTCAGTTGTCCTTTGTATCGGTGTTCGCAATCCTCTACTTGACACCCAGATTCCTTGAGTACTTCTCATCGATCCCAGGCCCATCTTCTTGGCCTGTCAACTCAGTGGTGAAAAGAGTCGGCAGATATTCAGGCCTTCTTGTCCTTGTCTCATTTGCAGCTACCCTGGGAACCGGCCCTATACTGGCATACCATTTTAATAGAATTGTCACGTTGGGCTTCATCTCAAATGTTTTTATCGTGCCGGCAGTCGGTTTTCTCATTATACCAATAAGTTTACTATTGGCTGTAATGGTCTTTATATCACAGCCAATTGCATCCGTTCTCCTTGTTATAGATTCTTACATGATCGGTTATGTTGTAGAAACAGTGGACCTTTTTGCCCGAATCCCCAGCCTTTCTTATTGGGTGACCACTCCCACTTTACTTGAGATATTCCTTTTCTATCTATTCATTGCCTTCCTCTTCAATATTGGGAAGTTCAAAAGGGCAGGGTACATTACTCTCATCTTGCTTTTTTTGATTACCGTAGATTATTGTTATTGGTACTGCAAAAAAAATCTCAATCAAAATCTCCGTGTGACCTTTCTCAGCGTTGGACAGGGGGATTCCGCAGTAATTGAATTCCCAAAGGGTGTAAGGATGATCATAGACGGTGGTGGTTTTTACAATGACAGTTTTGATACAGGCAAGAACATCCTTGCCCCTTTTCTTTGGAAGACAAAGATTAAGAGAGTCGATTATCTGCTTTTAAGCCATCCCCATCCTGATCATTTGAATGGATTGCGTTTTATTGCAAAGAATTTTGATGTAAAAGAAATATGGACTAATGGACAGGGGATAGATATGGAATCCTATTATGAGCTTATGGAGATAATAAGAGGCAGGGGAATAAGAAAAATAGTAATGAACTCCCTCACACCATCCAAAGATGTCCATGAAGTCAAGGTGGATATCTTGAATCCCCCGGCACTCTTGTTTCATGTTCAAGAAAAAGGATTTCATAAGGCCATCAACAATAATTCCCTTGTGGTCAAACTTACATTAAAAAAAATAAGCTTCTTATTTACAGGGGATATAGGAGAAGAGGCTGAGAAGGCACTCATTCTTCACGGCAGCAGATTAAAGAGCACAGTGATGAAAGTTCCCCATCATGGGAGCCTGACATCCAGCACTAAGAGATTCCTTTCCATGGTTGGTCCATCCTATGCGGTATTTAGTGTTGGTTATAAGAATAGGTTTGGATTTCCAAGAGAGGAGATTGTGAATAGATATAAGGATAGAGGAAGTAAAACATATAGAACGGACATGGATGGAGCCATTACTATGGAGACGGACGGTCAATTTCTAAAAACTAAAACAGTGTTTGGTCCGTGGAATCTACACAGAAATAAGGTGGCAGAATGAACACCCATATTTATATCAACCTTGTATGTTCCGATAGAGCTAAATCATAGGAATTTTAATATATATGGAGGGTTTTATAGATTGGATGTTAAAATAGTTGAGTTTTTTAAGCAACCCTTAAGGAAAGAGAGATGTTACAATGTGATATTAATGATGAGTTTTTCGCGAGGGGAGGCGGGACCCTCGCTATCTGAAAGGAGTCTTGCAGAAGTGAAAAGAATAAAGCCTCTGCAAGAATCACCACCCCGCCTTTTGTGGTGACGAACCTCGTTACTGACCCAGAATGAATAGAAATGAGAAAAGCCCCTCTCTTTTTTAGTCAACTCAATATCGCTCTAACAGAAATTTGCACTATACCAATGTCCACTCAATACAAAAAAGGAATTCTTGTGTATACCGGAATAAATTCAAAATCGCATTCGCTACAAATTCATGAGAGGGGCTTCTCATAATAAAAAATATTTAGGAGCCCCTCCCAACCCAGACTTAACAGCTTTCAACATCACATAAATTGTTATAGGAACTCGATATTCTGCTTCAAACCAAGTGAACATACATCTTATACCGCGTACAATAAGAACAACCACAATAGCATCATTTATTTGAGGGGCACCTTTTTCCATATCAAAGAGCAAGAACGTACATCGTAAAAAAGAGGTAAGCAATTTTTGTGCCATGATCTTCTTGCGAAAGTTTGAAATACCTTAAAGTCCTTCCTGGAGATGGTTTGCCAGGTTTTATGGATATTCTATCATACGATACTTCATTCCCTTCTTGTATTCAAGTTTGAGACACTTTGTCATGAGAGAGGACTCGGTTTTTAGAATTTCATGGAAATAAAGGCAAGACTGAGGGGTGGGTCAATATGGCAACAATGGGACGAAATGGTACATTGGGGTGC
>JAXHSZ010000228.1:0-21541 GCA_034190725.1 Thermodesulfobacteriota bacterium | reverse complement strand
CTTGGAAACATTATTCCTAACTGGAGAACAGAAGCAGAGATACTATTCGTTCCACAAGTCAATATTATTTCCTGTATATACTGCGTTGCGCGGATGGTGCCAAAGAATAATGATATAATTTCATTGGAGATTTTGCCTTGACTTTTGGAAGAAATACCGCTTTTAAGCGAAAAAAACAGAGATGGAATCAATGGAGTATCTTTGCTGTTAAAAGGAAGATCGTATTCAAACCAGACATTTTTAATCATTTCATTAAAGATTGTTCCTTTTTGTATCCAGAGCTCTGCAAATGTGAGAATCTTTTTCCACGTTGCACTATCACAATCTGAGGAATTCTTGATTTGCGATTTGATAAAATTACAGAATTGAACCTTTTCTTTCCCTGTAATGCCAATTGGTTGTGAATAATCAAATTTATCAGCTTTTGGAAAAATTGAAAATTCAATAATTCCACTGAATGAACTTGGAATTCTTGGTATGATGCTTTGATAACTTATGATAGAGGGTTTTAATATTCTTAACGGTTGGGGTAATTGGTTGATGATTAAATTTGATAAATTATGGCGCATATAATATTAAATAAAGCAGTTTAGTTTTTGAAAGAGTCGCTTCAACAGCGGTCAAATTATAATCCGTTTAAAACTATTATCCAAGTGAATGCAAAAACAACTTACATTTCAGCATCTCATCTTCATACCAGATTTGCACACCCCTCAATCACAAAATCCTTATAACAGGTACTCCTATTTCTGCTATCTTGCTTAATCGGAACAGACAAGCAGACTTCAAAATGGACCCCAGCTCTGCCAATTTATTTTTACACAGCCCTCAGGCAGCACACACATCAAAATGTGACCGCCGATGAAGCTTGCTGATAGCTTTCTATTTCACAGGACTCAAATAATACAAAAAAAATGAACTCTATTGATTTGCAAGTATCTGTGTATATGTATGCTCCAGACATTCAAAACTCTTTGGCTGAACTATTGAATATAATGGAATTGGCAATAAGTCTTTGACAAATTGAAATTCACTTTTCTTTTGTTCCGCCGATAAAATGTAGTTTGCGTAACTGTTCTGCAAAAGGATTAAGATTTTTTGTGAAGATTTAAGTTCTGTAATAACTGTTCTTTCATTTGTATTATTAAATGAATCTAAAAAGTAAAAAGCCTGTACTACAATCTGATTATTGTAATAAAAATCAGATGCTTCATAATAATTTTTGTCGACCTTATTCCCCTTACTCCTCCAGTAGAAAGACCTATACTGATTCGAACAAAAATCTTTTGTGTCACTATTCATTCGAATACAGGGAAAACCTGTGAAAACAGAAGGAGATCTTTTTGAAGCGAAAACAGTCAGATCATCACTGACTAATGAAAATCCCTTGCTTAATAAATAAGCTGTGAGAGTCGATTTACCAGAACCCGAATTTCCAATTATAGTAATAGCTTCGTCATCTTTTGCTACAGTACTTCCGTGAAGAGAAAAGATGTTTTTCAGTCTTAGAAGACATCCCATTACAGATCCAAACAAAATCGGCAACAATTCATCAAATTTTACAGTGTCGGACCAATAAATATCAATATTGTTTAATGTGTTATCAATTGTAAAATATGCTTCTTGCTTATTGTAACAATAATGCAAAATATAATTTATAATTTTGCTTCCCTCTACTTTTATTATTTCAAAAGCTGGAATTCCTAAATTCTGCTGAGGAATTATAAAAATCTTTTGTGAATTGTTAAACTTAACATGATCAAAGAAGATATCCCTCTTAAAGCATACTGATATGAAATTGGGGGAATCGTTATCAATTGGAGATATTTGGGGCAACTCAACATTTGATGTGATAAATTGTCCAAAAACTTTGTACGAGTATACCATTTTTTCAGTTCATTCGACAAAAGCGTACCTTGTCTCATGGATTGCCATAATTTTAAGTTTGAAGAACTCCAAGTCTCGAAAGCAGTATTCTTATCTTTTCATGGTCTTAATTTCGTTATTTTGTTCCTTAAGTGGTACGGTAGATATAGGATAATCATAATACGATGGTATGCCTGTACAGCATACTGCCAGGTCTTAACAAATTTCAAGAGTATTGAGATTTTAGAAGCGCAGGCCCGGTTTGTTCAATAATCCAGGAAAGCTTGTGCAGTGGCTTTTGTCCCTTTGAGACCAAAGATGTCTCAGGTCTTATTTCATAGAATAGACAGCAGCAAGTGTCCATCCAGAAATGAGCTTTTTTTTACAAGGTCAAGGAAGATGAAAATTTTAACTGCAGGAATACATTGGATAATGAGGGACACTTTGCAATGTGCCCTTACATCTGAGTCTGACGCAGAGATTGCGGAAAAGAGTCCTTTAAGGATAGACGCTTTTTAACTCCAAGTTCCTGCATCACTACCGCTTCCGGGTGTTGTTTCGGTAATCTCTTTGATTGTTCCACACTCTTTTAAAATTGGGGTTTCATAAGCCACTTTATCGTCCTTTTCTTCGTTTGAAGTATTTTGGTTTTGTTCCATTTTGATTTCTCCTCCTAACTGTTATTCATTATTACAATTCATTGACCAATTTTTTAATGCAACAACTCGCATAATAAAATGAATTTCATTATCAGTCATTTTATTTTCCTTGATCCTATTCATGATGGGATCATTCGATATGTATCTATTGTCATTGTCCTTTTTTAAAATGTCTAATAACCATTGCCAATCTTTACGTTTCTTTACATGCATAAATACCGGATGATTTGGAGTGACAGTCTTGGGTCTATTAATAACTTCAATTGGCAAATGTCTTTTCATAACTTTTCTTAGAATCAATTTCTCATGGCACAGAGGGTAGACAGGAATTCTACTAAAAAAATCAATAACTCTGATATCTAAAAAAGGATAAAGGAATTTAACAGGCAACATAAGCTGATCAGAATCTCCAGCGGTTTGAAGATATGACCAGAATTCTATAATTATTCTCCCGGTACTGTTTCTATTCCTTGCGCATATCGTGTCATATCTGTTTTCTAAAGCATATTTATTTACAAAATCACTGTTGAACCATTCAGGAAGAAAGCTCCTTTTTTCGTGAAAAAAGTTTCTTAAATGGCCCCTTGAAATATATAAGGGAATCTTCTTTGTAAGCCTCATATGACAGAATGTGTCTCTAAGGAAAAATGAGAACTTACCTTCACGAAGCATGTTCGTCCAGTAATTATTGCCTTTCATAAAAAATGGATCAGCCCCAAATCCTGTGAGAATCACCGGAGGTTTTGGGGCACTTTCTATATATCCAATAAATGCATTCCATGATGATTGATGACACCACAGTGAAGGCTCTGGGTAGATAAACTCTTTTGAATAATCTTTTTTTAAATACTTTTCTCCTTCAATATAGGTAATTGGGATCGATAGTTTTTTGCATATTCTACGAGTATAATATTCCTCTTCATCATCAAACAAAGAATTATGTGTTACTGTAAAAGCCTTTACATTGATTGGGAGATTCTGCTCCAAAATATATTTCTTGCAAAATGCAGCTACACTTGATGAATCCATACCACCGCTCAGCATAATATCTATGTTTGGTGAATCAATTCTTTCAGAAACAGCTTTGAAAAACACGTCTTCAAACTCCTCGATAGAGTCTTTTGAATTTTTATAATGATTTTCTATGTCTGCTTGGGGTGGCTGCCAATAATTCTCTATTTTTATCCGATTGTTCTGCCATATCAGATAACTTCCAGGTGGAATTTTTTGAATATCTGTATATATTGTTGTATTCACATCCCAATTCTGCCGAAATAGAAGAAAATCACCAATTGCCTGATGATTTAAACGAAGTGATATCTTTGGATGTTTTTTTATACAATTTAGTGTGTTACTCAGAATGAGCCCATCTCTTAGATGAGAATAGTACAATGGAATTGAGCCAGTATGATTTCTTGCTGCAAAAAGCAAATTGCTCTTACAGTCCCAAATAAAGAACGCAAAGTCACCAATGATATTGTTAACACATTTTTCCTGCCATTTAATATAACTGTATAATATTAATTCCGAATCTGGAGTATTACTATCAACACAAGAAAAATCATGTTTTAATTTTCTTATAAGTGTATCCTTTGCATCAATCCTGGAATCTGATACAATGTGAAATGTGTTTTTATAACTCAAAGGGCATTTTTCATTAAAAGAGTTAAAAGTTGAAAAAAGTTGAGCCTGTCCCATTCCAACAAAGAAATGAGCATTGTTCTCATACCATATTTTTTGTCTGTCAGGCCCCCTATAAGTCAAATAATCAGTCATTTTTTTTAATAATTCTCTGCTGTTTATGAGACTTTCCTGCTGAGCAAGAAATACTATTCCACTCATTTAGCTACTGGGTCCTTCTATAATTATGTTCGCATCAACAAGTTCATTGACTAATCTGACGATATCTTCTTGAAGTATTTTCTCATCAACATTATATTTTTCAAGGAGTTGGAAAACTATCTCATTCTTATCTGAATCATTTATTAATAATTTGAATATATCCATTCCTGTCTTGTTCAATGAGTAATATTTTTCTGTTTTTATATTTAAAAAAACACCTTCACCGTCCATTTCAGCTAGAATAACATCAGGAGATTCGAAATATTTATTATTTATAGTGTACATAATTACTCCTCACAGAATGTTTTAATTCTTTTATATTGTTTGTTTGGTTTCCATTCGCAGGTCTGTAACGTTGGCCTCTCAGGTAAAAAGCTTAAGCAAGCGACTCTATGCCCAGCATAAGAGAAGCCACAAATTAGAGTCAGGTGACAGAACATATGAGTGATTGATCGACAATGAGTCTTGAAAAGGCCCTTCTCCATACGCGTATTGTGATTCTGGTCTGTCATGGACACGAAGAAAGAAGGATAGGTAAAAAAAGGGGGAACAATTCATCGGTGGTAACAGAAAGATTTTAACCTGTTCAGTTAAGCAGCTGGTAAGCGGCGAACTTGGCTCACCTCACAGGTCGAAAGATTTTAAAAGGTAAAGGTTCTACATTCTCTTTTTTTATAGGGTATGCTAAAAATAAACGTTGAAATGTAATGAACGGAGATTAATGGAGTACTGTAAGTATTAAGGAAGTAGGATCTATGTCCACAAAGTCGGCATTACTTTTTATGAAATACATCAATGATTCTGATGAATTAAGAATTCTTCTTGAAAATTGTGAGAATCTGGATTTCCTGAAATTCAGGGATATTGCACATGATTTAGGCTATGAATTCACTTATTGTGAATTTCAAAGAGCTTATAAATATTACTGGGATTTGCAATGGCATCTTGAAAACAGTCTAACAAACAACGAACCTCATCAATAAATGTTGAGAATATAGACCAGCAATAGCTATTTGAGACAACCAATATCCATCCGGAAATGGGATATTTTTTGCAAAGTCACGGAAAACAAAGATTCTCACAGGAGGAATACATTGGGTATATAGGGGCATGTTGCTACATGCCCTTACATCTGAGCCTGACGCAGAGATTGCAGGAAAGAGCCATTAATGGATGCTCACTCACAAATATAATAATGATAAAAAAACATCAGCACTTTGTCAATATTTTTTCTACAATATTTTCCAATTGTTAATAAATTACAAAATGATGATCATTTTCATGTAATACTCCTTGTTTGCTCTAAGGCTGATTAATTGATCAAAAAATTTACACACCACTTTTTTAATTGCCAGAATTGACTACTGAACCGCAAGCATCCAGGGAGACAAGCACGAAAGACATAAGCCAGGTCACCTTTTACAACGTAGTTCTGTGCTTCAGAATTCAAATGGTGTCAATAATTGCTCATCCAGGGTACAAGATTCAGCGAGAAAAACTGGAAGTAAAAACCTATACACCCATTCAGCCAGCTGAAGCCGGATCATCCAATCCAATTTCCATAAAAATCATTTACAAATCCCATAGATATTGGTAGGCTAACGCAAAAGCGGCTCAGTCCAATGAGCTTATCCATCATCCCAATCCTTATTAAAGATATCTACTCAAAACTGAGCAAGACACAGCCTCGCAGTAGGAAAAAATCGTTCAATTTAGGAATAAAACATATTGCTAGAAACATGGCTATTATCAATAATGTAGAACGAGTAATCTTTTTCGGCTTTTTATGCACATGGTGATGCCACAGAACAAAGCAAGGTGGACCTTATGTATTATTGCAGAAAGCGATTTGCCTGGGTTTAAAAAAGTCGGGAAATGTACAAAACTTTTAAGAACTCACCCTTTTGCAATGGATAATGTTAATGTCTTATTTCAGAAGGATATAGGGGAAATTCATTTCAATGAAAGACCCTGAGCTGTAAACTCGGAACCGTGAACAGTTGCTTCTAATGCATACAGAGGAGAAAATTCACATGTTTGAAAGATTGCTTGAACCTATTGAAGTGGGATCATTGACTTTAAAAAACAGGATAGTAATGCCTGCGGTTGCCACGAATCTGTCGAAGTTCGGATGCGTTTCGGAACGTCTCATAGACTTCTATTCTACCATAGCAAAAGGCGGGGTGGGGATGATCATATCCCAGAGCGTACTCCTTGTGGATTTAGAGTCTGATTCAGGGGAAGCTCATCCTGACGTACAATATAATATTTCCATAGATGACTTGAAAAGACTCTCCGAGCCCATGAAAGCTGCTGGGGCCAGAGCCGGCATGCAACTGGTGCACATGGGGAATCAGGGAATACCAAGCCTTATGAAAGGAGAACTTGTGGCCCCATCTCCCATACCGTCTCTTATACATACTGAAAAACCAAGAGAATTGAGTATTGATGAAATCGGTGAACTTGTGAAACAATATACGGAAGCCGCACAAAAGGCTAAAGACGGCGGCTTTGAGGTGGTGGAGATTCATGCAGCCCATGGATATCTTGTCAGCGAATTTCTCTCCAAATATTTCAACAAGAGGACGGACCTCTATGGAGGCAGTCACGAGAATATGGCAAGGTTTGCATACGAGATCATCTCCGGAATAAGAAAAAGGGTGGGACCTGATTTTACATTGGGCATACGAATCAATGGAGAAGACTACATACCGGGCGGGACTACAATTGAGGATGCTAAAGCAATGGTTCCTTATCTTGAGGAGGCTGGGGCTGATTACATCAGCATGTCCGGTGGAGTATATGGTTCCAGAAAAGCAACAGTAGCACCGATGATGGAACCGAGAGGAGGTTTTGTGCCGCTGGCAGATGAGATTAAAAAGATTGTTCATGTGCCTGTGATCACAGCAGGAAGAATCAATGATCCCATCTTGGCTGAAGATATTTTGAGAAAGGGCTTTGCCGATCTCATTGGGATGGGCAGGGGTCTCATTGCGGACCCTGAACTTCCAATGAAACTACACAATGGGAATGTTCGCAATGTCAGGAAGTGTATCGCCTGCAACCAGGGATGTATAGACAGGATAAACAAGACGATCCTGCCGGGCAAAGACGATGGTCAGGATGCTTCTCTGACCTGTCTTGTGAATCCACGAGCAGGCAGGGAAGGGACACTCGTAATGAAGCCTGCGGAAAAGAAGAGAAAGGTATTGGTCGCAGGTGCTGGGCCTGCAGGCATGGAGGTATCCAGGATAGCAGCCCAAAGGGGCCATCGTGTAATTCTCATGGAGAAGTCGGGAAGACTGGGTGGCCAATTTAATCTGGCGGCGAAAGTTCCTCTCAAAGATGAGATTAACGAAGCTGTGGATTATTTGTCTTATCAAATGGAGCGGTTGAAAATAGATGTCATGTTGGAGACGGAGGCAAACCCGGCGACAATAGACGAAATTTCACCGGATGTGGTCATTGTGGCCACAGGCGCACGTCCCATTATCCCCGATGTGAACGGGATGCATGCAAAGTCGGTGACTTCATGGGATGTGCTGGACGGTATGGCTGATGTAGGAGAGAATGTACTTATTGTAGGGGGTGGGTCTGTGGGATTGGAGACGGCTCATTTTCTGGCGATTCAAGGAAAGAAAGTAACGGTGATAGAACAGTTCAAGAGATTCGCGGCTGACATGGGACCCATCAGCAGGTTTTACCTCAGGTTTAAGCTGGCGGAGTTGAAAGTCAGCTTAATGAAACTGGTACGATTCGCAGGCATAAGCGATGAGGGTGTTATTGTGAAAAGGGGAGAGAAGGAGAGCGTGATTTCCGACGTGGATACCGTAGTATGGGCGGTTGGAGCCGTATCCAATAATTCCTTGATGGATGAGTTGAAAGGAAGCCAGTATGAAATTTATTGCGTAGGTGACGCTAATATGCCGCGAGACGCTCTGTCAGCCATTGAGGAAGGGCATAGAGTGGCCTTGCGCATTTAAGGTCCGCACAAAGCCGCTATTTTTCCAGATCTCTGATTACCGAGTGTCCATCCGGAATTGAGAGTGTTTTTAGAAAGTTAAAGAAAACGAAGACTTAAACCGCAGGAATACATTGGGTATTTTGAGGATTAAATCTCATAAGAGAAATACAACAATGAGAATTGTCGATCAGCAATAAAAACTTGACAAACCGGAATAGGTTCCTTATAGTTGAAATCGACTGACCAGTCGGAAGAATGAATTTACGATCGTCATCGGAAATTAAGTGGTTATAAGGATTCATAATCATTGCAACAAAAAAAGAAAAAGTCCGGTCTCCAGAGGGAGAACATATTGGAAGCGGCGGCATGGCTTTTCAAGCGTAAAAGCTATGTCAGGACCTCCCTTGATGAAGTCGCTTCCAGAGCCGGAATAAAAAAAGCGACCATATTCTATTATTTCTCCAGCAAAGAGCATTTGCTCCATGAGGTTCTCTGCGAGTGTGCAAAGAGGGGGCTTGAAAGACATCGATCTTCGTACGACCCGTACGCTGCGCCACAGGAGAGCTTAGCAAAGGTTATAAAGGGGCATTTAATTTTCAACATCCGCGACGGGTTCGGCGGTATTTCCACATTTGAACAGAAAAATTTATCACCTGGGTTACGTAAGTCTTACACTGCGCTGCGTGATGAGTACGAGCAATTCTTTAGAGAAGTAGTACAGAAGGCAATGGCTGCTGGTCAAATGAGACAGGGTAATCCTCAATTGCAGGCTCGCCTTATCTTGGGCATGGTGAATTCAGTCTCTCACTGGTTCAAACCGAGTCTCCCATTATCCATCGAAGACGTGGGGGATGAAATCTGCAAGCTCATTCTTTTGGCTTCTGAGACGGACAACAACAGTCAATGAAAACGCAAGAATGCAGCACTTATCGAGCTTGTATTGTTGCCACCTGCTTGATACGGGACACTCAGTGTTATTCACTTAAAGCATGTTTGGAAAGCCTGAATCCCTGTCACAAGGATCTTTTGCTCATTTTGAATGATCGCAATCATTCACGAGTTCAGGTTCAGAGAGAGTCGGTAGGGACACGGCACACTGTGCCCCTACAATACACAAACAGTCATTGGGGACTCTTGTTGGTTATTTTTATTCAGCTGCTTCATCTCAGATCAGGGAGTTTACGTACAGACACTCATTTCTAAACGAAAAGAAAGGAGGTTCAACATATGCCAGACTGGCAAAAGGACTTTGAAAAAAAATTAGTTTCAGCAGAGGAAGCAGCCGGTAAGGTGAAGTCAGGTGATAGAGTTGTCTTTACTACGGGCAGGGAAGCTCATGCCGTGGGATTGGCCATCGCTGCCAGAATGGGTGAGCTCAAAAATGTGAATGTCTTTGTACCTACGCCCGGGTATGATTTTGGCTGGTATGATGAAGGGTGGCAGGATGCATTTAACATCAGTATAGTCATGCCTACGGGCACATGCCAGGAAGCGGTCGACGCCAAGAGGGTGGATGTAATTCTTGGGACTCCAGTATCCATGTACAGACCCAACATGCTGACCTTTGATGCAGACGTGGTCCTCACTGAAGTATCCCCACCTGACGAGAAGGGTTTTTGTAGTTTCGGCCAATCCCTTTGGAACAAAAGAAAACAGATAGAGATGGGCAAACTGTCCATAGCAGAGGTCAATAATAGGCTCATAAGGACGTATGGGGCAAACTATGTTCATGTCTCTGAAATAGATTATTTTGTGGAGCACTTGAGTTCCGGTGGGACCGTGGGTAAGGGGTCTCTCGCGGGCAGGGCGCTCAAAGAGCCTGAACCGTATCTGAAAGATATTGCAAAACACATGAACGGACTTGTTAATGACGGCGATACGATCCAGATAGGCGTCGGTCGGACAACAGAACCCTTGGTCCGCTTTGGTATGCTCAACGGTAAGAATGACCTTGGCATACATTCCGAGGCGACTCCACCAGGTATTATAACCTTGGTCAAGGAGGGTGTGATCACTGGGAAATACAAGACCATCAATCCGGAAAGGGTAATTGTTACCTCCCTTGGGGGCGGCTCAAGAGAAGAGATGCTTTGGGCAAGCAATAATCCGAAGTTTGAGTTGGTGGAACTGGATTATCTAGAGGATATCAGGGTGATTGCCAGTCATGATAATATGGTGGCGATCAATAACGCCCTGGCCATAGATTTTTCCGCCCAGAGCACTGCCGAGACACTGGGAGGACGTCGAGTATCTGCGACCGGAGGACAATTTCCCTTTGTGCTGGGGGCTTTAATCTCAAAGGGCGGACGTTCCATCCAGGTGCTTCCCTCCACAGCCCAAGGGGGCAAGGTTTCCCGCATAATGCCGTGTCTCCCTGAGGGAACAATCATAACCACTCATTATGCCTGTGCCGATTATGTGGTCACGGAGTTCGGTGTAGCGGAGATGTGGGGAACGTCGGCCAGGGAGAGGGCCAGGAGACTTATATCCATAGCCCATCCAGATTTCCGTGACGAATTAAGTGCGGAAGCTCGCAGAATGCATGGATAAAAGGTTTCTTGAACTACAACTTGTTGTATTTATAATTGAAGACGTTGTTGATATCGAAAAAGGAGGGAAATGAACGATGGGGACTGAGAGCAAATGGGAAGGGCACGCACGTTTAATAGCGCTGGGAAAAGACGAAGAAGAGCAAGAGGGGAAACACGAAGAGTTTACTCCGGAAGCACAACAGAGGAGGAAGAACAGGGCAAACAAGCCATTCTTTCATCGATACGTCTATTTCAATAAGCAAGCCTCAAAGGACGGGATTAAGCATTTTGCAAACGGTATAGGGGACACGAATCCATTATTCAGGGATGAAGAGTACGCAAAAGAGACTAAGTACGGCAATATCATAGCCCCCGGCGCTTACTTATACACAGTGCAGTGGATGTCCCCGGGTGGTGGAGGTCCTGGAATTCACGGTTGGTATGTTGGTGGAGAATGGGAATGGTATAGACCCATATTCGCCGGTGATGAGTTCAAGGCCGTCTGCATTCTCCGTGAGCTTATGGAGAAGAAAGGGAAGATGGGCGGAGGCAGAACCTGGATCGATTATGGAGATGTCATATATGTAAACCAGAATGATGAGATCGTGGGCAAAGAATATGGACATGCCGTCATGAGCGAGAGGGCGAGGGCAAGCTCAGCAGGCAAATATCGCAATATCCCGAAACCCATCTATACCAGAGAAGACTGGATCAGAATACTTGATATGTATGACAATGAGGAATTGAGGGGCTCTCAGCCCAGGTATTGGGAGGACGTGCAAGTAGGGGATAAACTCAGACCCATGATCAAGGGACCTTTGAGCGTACGGGATGAGCTTGCATGGGTAATGGGAGGCGGCTCTCCTTTCTTCAGGGCTCATAAGATTGAATATGATTATGAGATGAGGCACCCAAGAACACTCGAGTATGTGGAAACGGAAGAGGCGGATACCCCGGGAGACGTTCCTGAATTAGTGCACATACTTAATGCATTTGCTCAAGGAATAGGTGTGGAACGAGCATATGACTATGGATCACAGAGGATGAGTTGGTTGTGCAATTTCTTTACCAACTGGATGGGAGATGATGGTTGGTTGTGGAAGATGTGCGGTGATTTGAGAGCTTTTAATCAGGTGGGTGATATCACCACATTTGAGGGAAAGGTCGTAAAGAAATATATTGAGGACGGCAGATGTTGCATTGACATCGAAGCATGGGCGAAGAATCAGAGGGATGAATGGTCTATGCCACCTCATATTTCCACTGTCATTCTGCCGTCAAAGGAACATGGGCCAGTCAAGTATCCGGATCCCGCACCGAAGCTGATCGAAGAGGTGAAACAGGCAAGACCGCTGGATGATCTTATTAAGGAGGGACTGATTTAGATCCAGGTAACATTTTCAAACCGTTTTTATTCCTGAGCCGTAATGCGTTTCAGGCAACTATTGTACCGACTGTAAAACGGAGGCATGTACGATGGATGGTCTGCTTGATTCAATAAGGGTTTTGGATCTCACCGATGAGAAGGGCCTTCTTTGCGGCCGAATTCTCGGAGATATGGGGGCTGATATCATTACTGTCGAGTCTCCTGCGGGGAATTCAGCCCGAACACGAGGCCCTTTCTACAAAGATGTTCCCCACCATGAAAGAAGCCTCTTCTGGTTCACTCTCAATTCAAATAAGCGAGGCATAACTCTTAATCTGGAAACAGTTGACGGCAGAGAGTTATTCAAGAAGCTTGTAAAAACCGCGGATTTTGTCATTGAATCCTTTCCACCCGGCCAAATGGATACACTGGGACTTGGGTATGACATTCTGCACAAGCTTAATCCCTCATTGGTCATGACGTCCATAACTCCATTTGGGCCTGATGGGCCTTGTGCGGACTACAAAGGCTCTGACATCGTAATCATGGGTCTTGGGGGTCTGAGCTATATCAGCGGAGAACCGACGCGAGAGCCCATACGCATCCCTGTTCCTCAATCTTTTTTCCATGCAGGGTCATGGGCCGCTGCTGCTTCCATGGTTGCCTTTTACCATCGTGAAATCACAGGAGAGGGTCAGCACGTGGATGTATCAATGCAGCAGGCGGCCACCTGGGCCACGTATACCACCCAGGAATGGTGGTCTTATGCAGGCATGAATTTAACACGACAGGGGATCTGGCGTCAGATAGGCACATCCCGCATGCAGGTGCTCTTTCCTTGCAGGGACGGATATGTGATGCTCTTTCTTGTGGGAGGAGCTGCCGCTGCTCCAGGCCAGGACTTATTGATTGAATGGATGGATCGGGAGGGATTGTGCCCCGACTGGCTGCGTGGTTTCAACTTTTCCGAATTGGATGTATCTACGGCCTCACAGGACTTTTTCGATGATTTGTCTCATGCTCTCGCGGATTTTACCGTCACCAAGACAAAGGGGGAACTCTTTGAGTGGGCGCTGAAAAACACCCTTTTTTTAGCCCCTGTGAGTAATGCGGAAGATTTGCTGAAAAACCCACAGCTTCAGTCAAGGAATTTCTGGGTAAGTCTCGATCATCCGGAAATAGATGCATCTGTGACGTATCCCGGACCTTTTGCCCTGTTGAGTGAAACACCTATTCGAATGAGAAGACGCGCGCCCCTTCTCGGTGAACACAACATGGAGATATACAACGAAGAACTGAGAATATCACAAGAGGAAATGATGGCCTTGAAAGGGAAGGGGGTGATCTGAACGTGTCTGAAAACTTTCCATTACAAGAGGTGAAGATCGTGGAATTAACCCGGGTAATTGTGGGGCCCTGTGTGGGGAGGATCCTCGGTGATTGCGGAGCCACAGTCATTCATGTGGAGACATCCAAAAAGCCGGATATACTCAGGGTGGCCTTTCCCTACAAAGACGGGAAGGCAGGAATCAACAGGGCCGGCTATTTCAATAAATACAATGCCGACAAATACGGAATGACGTTGAACCTGGGGAATCCAAAGGGGATTGATGTGATGCATCGCCTCATTGAGTGGGCTGATGTCTTCATTGAGAGTAATGCTCCTGGTGTGGTTGCCAAACACGGTCTCGATTATGGGGGAGTGAAGGATATCAACCCTGATATCATTATGCTGAGCACCTGTCAGATGGGGCAGGAGGGGCCACTGGCCAAGTTCAAAGGGTACGGAGTCCAGGCTGCGGCAATGGCCGGGTTTCATGAGGTAACCGGGTATCCGGACAGCGGTCCGGTGGGTCCCTTTGGTTCTTATACTGATATGGTTTCTCCGCAATGGCTCATTGCCGTGGTTGTTGCGGCCCTGATCTATCGACGGAGGACAGGGAAAGGGCAGTATATAGATCATTCACAACTGGAGACCGGCATTCACTTCCTGGCTCCGTCTGTCTTGGACTATACTGTCAATGGGAGATGTACCGAACGGATCGGCAACAGAGAAAATTCCGCTGCTCCCCATGGGGCATACCAATGCAAGGGCAATGATTGCTGGTGCACAATAAGCGTATTCAGCAATGACGAGTGGTTGGCTTTTTGTGGCGTTCTCGGAAATCCTTCGTGGACTGAGGACACGAGGTTTACCACTTTCCAGGAAAGAAAGAGACATGAGGACGAGTTGGACAGGTTGGTGGAGAACTGGACAAGAGAACGCACAGCGGAAGAGGTGATGTCTCTCATGCAAAGGGCCGGTGTTTCGGCCGGAGTTGTAGCTACGGGTGAAGACCTTCACAATGACCCGCAGCTTCAACATCAGGGACACTTTAAAATGATCAGTCACACAGAGATCGGAGAAGTGCCCTTTGATAATCCGCCTTTTAAACTCTCAAAGACCCCATGTGAGGTGAAGATGAGTGCCCCTTGTCTCGGGGAGCATAACGAACATATATGTCACCACATCTTGGATATGTCTGACGAGGAATTTATTGAACTTATAGAGAGCGGAGCATTGGAATAGAATTCCTATAAACGGTTGAAATATATGGAAGCTGCAGCCAGTTGATATCTTGTCCGAGAATTTTATTTCAGTAACATATATGCGGAGAGATATACTTCTTTTTATTGGAAGGAGGTGGGATATCAGGAGCAATATGGTGGACAAAGAAGAACTGAAGGTTCTGATTAAGAAGCATCAATTAATAATGCCAAGTTGCAAACGATCGGTGTATTTTTTTGGATTGTCTTTGCCTGAGAAATCAAGCAATCTCAGAGAGAGGGAAGTCGCCACATATTTACTGTCTTGCATTGACTTCGATCGTAACTCTGAGTTTTGAGAAAATCAAGGAGGTAGAAAAGTGAAAATACAAAAAGTGACAGGCGCACTTGTAATCGCCGTATGTTTGAGTTTCATAATGTTATATTGCACTCCTACAGAAGCAACGGCGAAGCAGCCGACCAAGGAAAACCCCATTGAGTTGAAGGCCTGCCATGCATACCCTGCGGGAGAATACCTGATGCACATTCTTCATGGATACTTCAAAGAAGCAGTGGAAAAACATACCGACGGTAGAGTCAAAGTGACCATATACCCCATGTCTCAGTTATTCCCTATTAAGGAGGAAGTGTCTGCTCTATCTTTAGGGAGCATCGACTTTACCACTACTCCGAATGTCTTTCTTGCGGGGACGTTTCCCGGTCTGCGTATCCTGGAAGTTCCCTTTGTGTTTGATGACAATGGGCACCGGCGACGATGGTTTATGGCGGCTTATGATAAGTTGAGCGAGATGTACGCTAAAAAAGGGATTAAATACTTGACTGATGATATCAGTCTCACATGGTACGGCATTTGGAACAGCAAGCGGCCTATCACCAAGATGGAAGATTGGAAGGGCCTTAAAATGAGAGCTGGGAGCGCGCAAAAGCTCGCTTTAGAGGCATGGGGCGCTTCCGGCATGCTGATTCCATCCGCAGAGCTCCCAACAGCGCTACAGCAAGGAATGATTGATGGAGGGATACATACCGCAGCCCTTGTGTCTAAAACTCCTCTTTATCCCTACCTGAAGTATGGAACACCCGAAGGCAAGTACATTTTCAACGGGGCGGCCCCCTTGCTTATGTCCATGAAAACTTGGAATAGGCTCCCCAAGGACATCCAGAGCATCATAGAAACGAAGGTTTTAAGAGAAGTTATGTGGCGAATCGACCTTTGGGGAAAGAAAGAAACAACTGGAATGTACAATAAACTAGAGAAAGAGGGAATGAAGTTAGAATGGTTTGAACCTGGTGAAATAGATAAGATGTTAGCCGCGTACAAACCAGTACTGGAAAAGAAATTGAAAAAGTGGGGACCTCTTGCCAAGGAATTTTGGGATCTTGTTCAGGAGACAAGGTAATGTAATAGAATTTAAGGAGCCGTATCATGACGCGATTTATTGATCGTTGGGATAAGATATCCAACAGTTTGGAGAGATTCATACACTGGTTGGCCATGGTGGCTATAGCCATCTCGGCGATTTTTGTATGTTATGAGGTATTTACCCGATATGTCCTTGGCTTTTCCACTTCTTGGATAGCGGAGAGCGCCAAGTATTTGATCCTTTGCTTTCTGTTTCTGTTGGCGGCTCCCATGACAAAAAGAGATGATCATATCGCTTTTACCTTTCTCGACGACAGACTTACGGGCTGGGGAAAGCGCATCACAAGGTTGATCATCATAATCGCAGGAATCTGCGTATCCGTATATACGGCCGTGTACAGCCTGCAAATAACCATTATGCTCAAAGGATGGGGGACGACCACACAATGTGAAGTTTTGCGCAAGTGGTGGATATACTCTTTTATGGTAGTAGGTATGGTGCTGATAGCCTTCTATTATATGGAACAACTGGCACGGTGGATCACCTCGGTTATAGACAATCATAATGATGGAGCTTAGCTATGGAAGTTGGACTTTTGATTGGTTTTGGAGCTATTGTAGTCATTTTAATGGTCATTGGAGTTCCCATTTACATCTCATTTTTAGCAGGCTCCGCTTTCTATGTGATCTTTGATCCCAGGTTGCACTTTGCTACGGTAGCTCAAATGTTGCTTTCCGGTCTGGACAAGTGGTCATTGATAGCCATACCGTTTTATGTGCTGGCAGGGTTATTGCTCGCCTACGGTGGAGCAGCAAAGTATCTTGTTGATTTTATGGATGAAATGGTTGGACATATCCGAGGGGGAATGCAAATCGCAGCGGTTCTGGCCTGCATGTTCTTCTCTGCAATGTCAGGTTCCGGGCCTGCTACCACTGTGGCCATAGGTGCGGTCATGTTGGGTCCCATGGTTGCTTTAGGATATAAAAAGGAAAATGCAATGGGTGCGATCGCCACCACCGGCACATTAGGGAATATCATACCTCCAAGCATCGCTTTTGTTGTGATCGGTTCCCTTGTAAGTCAGGATGTGGGTAAGCTCTTTGTGGGGGGGATAATACCAGGACTGGTTATCGGCGGCTGTATAGCTGTTACCGCATATATTATGGCGAGAAAAGAGAATTATAAGATGAGATCTCCTTCCGGTTGGGCAGAGAAGGGGAGGGCTTTGGTCAAAGGGATTCCTGCACTGATGATGCCTGTGATTATTCTGGGAGGAATCTACGGTGGTATCTTTACCCCTACAGAGGCGGCCGGTGTCGCATGTCTCTGGTCGGTGATTGCCAGCCTGATCTATCGTGAGTTCAGTTGGGCCAAAACGCGAACTGCTCTCTTAGATGCCATGAAGACCACTACCAGACTGTTTCTACTCATCGGCTCGGCAATGGTATTCGGACTGATTCTTACATATAACGGGATTCCCCAAATGGTTACGCAGCTTGTTTCGGATGCAGGTCTGCCCTTGTTAGGGTATATGGGGCTGTGCCTTATCCTGTATCTCGTTTTAGGGATGTTGTTGGATGCCGCACCCATAGTAATCATTACTCTTCCGGTCATATGGCCGGCGGCCATGGCGGTTGGTGCTGATCCCATACACTTTGTCATTTTCATGACCGGAGCTGTCGTTGCCGGACAAGCCACACCTCCATACGGCATAAATCTGTTCGCAATGGCGGGGCTTACTCAAGAGCCTGTGGGTAATGTCATCAGAGGGGCCATACCGTTTATTATCGCCTTATATGTGGGCTTGGTTATCATTATGTTGATCCCCTTTCTTTCCACTTGGTTACCGAGTTTTATGCATTGATTCACTACATCGTGTGAAGAACTTGTTTCACCGCACATATTGTCACTCTTTGGAAAGTCATCATTTATGGCACAAAGATATTGAAAAAATGAAACCATTGCGGTTAGATAGTGTCCATCCATAAATGGCTATTTTCCGCAATCTCTGCGTCAGACTCAGATGTAAGGGCACGTAGCAACGTGCCCCTACATACCCAATGTATTCCTGCGGTTAAAAGTTATGCTTGGCTCACCTCACAAGTGGAAAAAATGGGCGATTTTTTTGGGAAACCGTGAAACTTGTATTGACATCAAATATATACAAAGATAACATAGGGCAATATTTTTCAACCTGCGCGGTGAATATGACCTGTTGTAAGCAGTGTACTTGGTGAACCGCACAGGTCGATATTTTTCACTGTTGGGCCACGATCCGTCGACGGTAACTTCTCAATTGCTTCGGGCAATATACTTATGCCGTAGCTCACAGAGAAGCGAATGAAAGCTCCCCTGTGGGCTACGGCATGTTCCCGGACTTTTTGAGAAGTTACCGTCGGCCCACTTAAACTCTCGTGCCATGGGAGGTAACAATGAAAAAGACAAGGGTCTGTGATCAATTCGGTATCGACTATCCCATCATCCAGGCACCTATGGGTTGGGTTTCCCGGGCTGAGTTGGTGGCGGCAGTATCGAATGCAGGCGGACTCGGTACCATCGGTCCTGCTGCCGGGGAGAAAACTCAAGAAGAAGCCAAGAATATGGATACAATGGAACTGCGATTGAGGGAGCAGATCCGCAAAGTAAAGAGCCTCACCGATAAACCCTTCGCCGTAAACTTCCCCATAGGCTGGGGAAAGCAGAAAATAATGAATGAGAGGAGAGTTGCTGCGGCCCTCGATGAAGGCATCGAGATAGCCAATGTTTCCATGGGATCACCTGAAGTGCTTACTCAAAGGTTCCACGATGCAGGATGCAAGGTCATCCACATCGTTACGTCTGTGAGACACGCTCGAAAAGCCGAACAAGCCGGGGTGGATGCGGTTGTCTGTATCGGGCATGAGGCGGGCGGACACATCGGGCCGGATGAAATACCGACATTTGTATTGGTTCCGCAAGTTTCGGATGCAGTCAAGATACCGGTGATCGCTGCTGGAGGTATTGCCGATGCTCGAAGCCTTGTTGCTGCTTTTGCACTGGGTGCCGAAGGGGTGTACATGGGCACACGTTTTTTAGCGACCGTTGAGTGTAATGCCCATGCGAATATGAAGCAGGCCCTGGTGGATGCGGATGATACCAGCTCTGTGGCATTTGGCCGAAGGACTGGTATTTCGAGATGTTTGAAGAATGAGTATACAAAGCGGCATATGGAGTTGGAGGCCAAGGGCACATCTTTTGAGGAAATGCGTGATTACGAGCGTTCCGGCGATGATCTGGGAGAATGGCGCCGGTTCCCGGCGGCTGTTATCGCCGGCAATGTTGAATATGGCTCAGCAGCGTGCGGTTGTATTGCCGGTGGAATACACGATATCGTTCCTGCAGGAGAGGTGATTCGGCGAATGGTGGACGGGTATCGTGATGTAATGGCCAGGCTAAATGACTGATAACCGTTATTATTGGTTTCAATCTCCAGATTTCAGTGTTCAGGCTCCTGAAACCTGAACACTGAAATCTGAAACCAAACCTGCTGCGGAATTCATTCTTAACATTATGTTTCAGGGAGTATACAATGTCTAATGAGAAGCTGACCCTTCAGAAAGAAGGTCATGTGGCGGTACTCAATTTCCCCGGTTACAGCACGGACAGGGAAACAATGATTGAACTCTCCCAAGAGTTGTCAGCCCTTTGTGGAGAGATTATTTCAGAAAATACGATCAGGGTTGTGATTTTCGCCGGTACTTCTGAGAATTCTTTTTCCATTCAAACAGATTCTCTAAAAACCGTTTCCGCAACCGGAGAAGGGGAGGGGATTGAAAAGTGTTCCATGGCTGTGACCCTGGCCAAATTAGATCGGCCCGTTATCGCTGTGATTAAAGGAGATGCTTTAGGACCCGGTTTGGAGTCGGTGCTGGCGTGTGACATGAGAATCGCTTCGGAGAATGCTCGTTTCGGATTACCCCATATCAAAACAGGCCTCATTCCTTGGGACGGGGGAACTCAACGGTTGGCTCGTTTGGTGGGAAAGGGAAAAGCCATGGAAATGATCCTTACCGGAGAAGTTGTCGATGCCCTGGAAGCCCATCGTATCGGTCTCGTCAACAAGGTTGTCCATAAGGACAAGGCCATGACTGCCGCGATGGATATGGCTGAGGAAATGGCTTCAAGGGGGCCCATTGCTTTGAGATATGCAAAAGAGGCCATATACAAAGGCATGGATATGACCCTTGAACAGGGCTTGCGGTTAGAAGGTGACCTCTATTTCCTGCTCCACACCACAAATGATCGGACCGAGGGTGTCACGGCGTTTCGGGACAAGCAAACCCCTCAATTTCAAGGAAAATAGGATTTCAGTTTCGAGGTGTGCATGAGTGGCTTTCCTACTATTCTTTATGAAAAGAAAGACAATATAGCCTATGTTACACTGAATCGTCCTCAGGTTCTCAATATTTATAATATCCAGATGAGAGATGACCTGTATCAGATTCTCGGCGCAATCAGAGATGACAGTGGAGTAAGGGTCGTCATACTGAAAGGGGCGGGAGAGAAGGCATTCTGTGCAGGAGCTGACCTGACGGAATTTCTCACGGCCCCGCCACCCACATCTGCGAGACAGGCAAGGTGGGAACGGGATGTCTGGGGCCTTTTTCTGAATGTTCCCCAACCGATCATTGCGGCCCTTCATGGGTACATATTGGGTTCGGGCATTGAAATGGCCCTGTGCTGTGATATACGAATAGCCTCGGACAATGCCCGGTTCGGTCTGCCTGAGGTGGGGTTGGGTATTATACCGGCAGCTGGAGGAACCCAGACTCTGCCGAGGATCGTCGGACAGGGAAAAGCCCTGGAAATGCTGCTCACAAATCCCTGGATCAGTGGCGAGGAAGCATTCAGGGTTGGTATGGTGAATCAGGTCGTCTCAAAGGACGAGCTTCTTCAAACGTCCGAAGCTTTGGCGAAACAGATCGCATCATATGATAAAACGGCTGTCAGAAAGGCGAAACAGGCGGTAATCAGGGGATTGGATCTTCCCCTTGAACAAGGGCTCAATTTGGAAAAAAGACTCGCCTCGGCGCTATAGAGAGGGGAAAGGAGAGAACAATGAACACAACGGACTTCTTGAATATCTCACATGCCATATGCCCTGACCGGGATTGTATGGTATTCGAAGGCCAAAGGTGGACATATGCCCGGACAAATGATCGAGTGAACAGACTGGCAAATGGTCTCAAGGATTTGGGCGTTCAAAAAGGCGATCGAATAGGGATCATCCAGGTGAACTGCAATCAGTATATTGAATCCTACTTCGCTGCCGCTAAATTGGGTGCAATTCTCGTCCCTCTCAATTTCAGGGCCAAGGCCGACGAATTAACCTATATGATAGGTAATGCAGAGGCCAAGGTCTTGCT